>MGUO01000174.1:3821-4366 GCA_001800015.1 Elusimicrobia bacterium RIFCSPHIGHO2_02_FULL_57_9 | reverse complement strand
GCCCTCTATAAGAATATTATCCTTGACAGCCACCGGCACGCCGGCCAGGCGTCCCAAAGGCTTGCCCTCGGCTTTTTTCCGGTCAACAGCGCGCGCCTGTTCCAAGGCGGACTGTTCTAAAACGGTGATAAAAGCGCGGATTTTCGGCTCAAACGCCTTGATGCGCTTAAGGTGGGCGTTGACTGCCTCTTCTGCGGCGATTTCACCGGCCGCCACCGCCCGGGCGATGGCGGCGGCGCTCATTTCCGTGGGATTCATCGGGTTCGATCGTTATTCTATGACTTTGCGGACTTTAAAATAGGGGCCTTCCCGCTCGGGAGCGTTGGCCAAAATCTTTTCCGGGTCGGCAAAGGACTCGGGGATATCCTCGCGCATCACATTCGCAGCGCCCAGCACCGAAGTGGTGGGCGCCACGCGCGCGGTATCGAGCTTTTCCAACTCGTTCATGTAATCGAGGATATTGCCCAGCTGTCCTTGGTAAAGCGTCACCTCTTCCGGCGTCAGCTTCAGACGAGCCAGTTTGGCGATTTTACTAACGTCCTCTT
>MGUO01000174.1:2885-3777 GCA_001800015.1 Elusimicrobia bacterium RIFCSPHIGHO2_02_FULL_57_9 | reverse complement strand
GGCCCCCGCCGAAACTGGGGTGGAGCACGCGCATGCCCACCTTAAAGGAGGCCCGGGGCTTTGCGGCTGAGGCTTCGCCGTTAAATTTAGCGTAAGGCGCCGTCAGATGATTCGGGATAGCAGCCGGAGCGCCGCCCAAAAGCTCGGCCTCTAAAATAAAGCGCGAGGGAAGATTGGCGTAAATATGGCCGAAAATGCGGCGGGTGGCCGCGTAGGTCAGGAATAAAACGTCGCGGGCCCGGGTAATCCCCACATAACAAAGCCGTCGTTCTTCCTCTAAATCATCAGGCGAGGAGTTGCCGGCTCCGATGGGAAATAGCCCCTCTTCCAAACCGGTCAAAAACACGGCGGGAAATTCCAGCCCCTTGGCCAAATGCACCGTCATCAGGGTGACTCCCTGCTCTTCGGCGTTATAATTGTCTATCTCGCCGTGCAGGGCCACCGCCTCGAGATACTGGCCCAAATCAAGATTGGTTCCCGAAGACTTGGACTTTTCCTCGTATTCCTTGACGGCGTTTAAAAGTTCCTGCAAGTTATTAAGCCGGCCGTCGGCCTCGGGATCGGTGTCCACGTCGTTTTCCAGGGCGGTCCAGTAGCCGGACTCTTCCAATATTTTCGATATCGCGCCGGAAGCGGAAAGCGCGGGCAACTGCGCGCGCAGTTTTTCAAGAATCAGCGTTAAATCAATTATGGCCTTGCGGCAGGCGGCGGTCAGGTTGGGAATTTTCTCCTGTTCCTTGAAAGCATCCCACAAAGTGATGCCTGAAGCCCGGGCATAACCATCCAGGCGATCCAGGCTGGCCTTGCCTATCCCGCGCGACGGGACATTAACGATGCGCAGCAAACTCGTAGAATCGGCCGGATTAAGCAAAGCGCGGGCGTAACAAAGCGC
>MGUO01000174.1:487-2832 GCA_001800015.1 Elusimicrobia bacterium RIFCSPHIGHO2_02_FULL_57_9 | reverse complement strand
GAAGGCCCGCGCGGCGCATGGCTTCCTCGAAAGAGCGGCTTTGGGCGTTGGTGCGGTAGAAAACAGCCACATCCGAAAGCTTGTGGCCTTTTGAGATCAGGCTCTCGATGCGGCGCACCACCCACACGGCTTCTTCCCTTTCGTTGGGCAATTCCTGGACATTGATCAGTTCGCCGGCGTCGCGCCGCGTCCAGATTTTTTTCGGCTTGCGCGCCTTGTTGCGAGCGATTATTCGCGCAGCGGCTTCAATAATCAGAGAACTTGACCGATAATTTTGCTCTAAGGTCACGACTTTAGCATCTTTGAAGTCGCGCTCAAATTCGAGGATATTTCGAATATTAGCGCCACGAAATGAATAGACTGACTGATCATCATCTCCGACCACGCAGATGTTTCGGTGCTTGGCGGCCAGGGTCTTGGTCAGGACATATTGGGCGTGATTGGTGTCCTGGTACTCGTCGACCAGCAAGTGCAGGAAGTATTCCTGATAGTATTCCCGCACGTTCTGATGCTCTTTAAGCAAAAAACAGGTTCTAAGCAGCAAGTCGCCGAAATCCAAGGCCCCGGCATGGTCGAGCCGCCGTTGATAGGCCACGTAAATGCGCGCCGCTGTCTCGCGCGAAGCGTCGCCGGATGTGGCGGCGTAAATGGCGTAGGATTGGGCATCCAACAAATCGTCCTTGGCCCGTGAAATAAGATTGGCGTAAAGTCCGGCCTTGTTGGTTTGTTCCTCAAGCCCGATCTCTTTCATGGACTCAACCACCAGCTTCTTCTGATCGTCCTGGTCGTAAATCGTGAAATGCCTGCTTAAATTAAGCAGCTCGTGATGCTGGCGCAAAACCCGGCAGGCAAAAGCATGGAAGGTATGCGCCCAGACCAGAACCCCCTGCCCGGGAACCAAGGTCTCCAAACGGCGGCGCATTTCACCGGCGGCCTTATTGGTGAAAGTCACGGCCAGGATGCGGCCGGCGGGCACGCCGGAAGCGATCAGATTGGCGATGCGATAAGTGATGACGCGGGTTTTTCCGGTTCCCGCCCCGGCCAGCACCAAAAGAGGCCCCCCGCTGTAAAGGGCCCCCGCCTTCTGTTCCGGATTAAGAGCGTCAATGTCGAGTGGCACGGCGAGCCCTATTTTATAATATTCGGCCCGCCAAAATAATAAATCATGCGCTCGCCAGGAATTGAACCTGGATATCAAGCTTCGCAGGCTTGCACACTATCCTTTGTGTTACGAGCGCGAATCGTTTTTGTTAACAGCTCGTCCCGCGCATTTTGCGGGGTGAGCGCGAGAATATTGATTATAGCTTATTGGGCCTAAAGGCGCGGAAGAGGATTAGGGAGATGCTCGCGCGGCCGGTTCAGTTGATTCGGGTTTAATTTTCGGATGGGCCCGGCCTCTATGCGCCGCAAGACTTCCTCGATAGACAGAAAAGAGCGAGGGGGACGCTCAACGGCGCGCCCAGTAGAATATCGCTCAGTCGCAGCATGGTTTTCAATTGTAGCACGCGACTTGCCCTGTAACCAAAGGCATGTAACCAAAGGCATCTTGACAGGAAAAGGGGCCCTGTTATACTTAAAGCATGCGAATAATTTCAGCGGTTTTATTTTCTTATTGTTTTTACGCCGCCCAGGCTTACGGCGCGGGCCGCCACATCGGCGAGGCCGACAAAATACGCGCCGAAGTCGCGTTTCTTAACCCCTACGGCCAAACCACGACCGACGCCTCTGGCATCACCTATCGCTCGCCTATCTATAATTGGACGGCTTCCGAGCCGAAGGTCTATCCCCCCGCCTATTGGGGGACTTATCCTCTTTATTTCATGGGCCAGACCATGAACTTTACCGTCACCTTGACCAATACGGCTCAACAAGGCAACAAAGCATTCAAGGTGCGCGTGCAGGCCCTGCATAATGTCCTGCAAACCAATGGTTCGGCCGGACGACCGCTAGGATCGCCTCAGGAATGGGTCGTGGAGGCCTTGATGCCGGGAGAATCCAGAACCTTGAACGGCTCGGTTTATATAGCCCCCGATCCCACCTTGCCCTCGGGCCTTGATTTGACCAAGATCCGGATACTGCATCTTAACGAAGGCAATAATCAGGACGCCGGACTGATATTGGAAGACTACGCCGTTTGGTGCCCGCCTAAAACCGGCCCTTAAGCAGCGCCACGGTTTCGACATGATCCGTGTGCGGGAAAAGATCCACCATCTCGATGCGCTCTACGGCATAGTGGGCCTTTAAAACGGACAGATCGCGTGCCAAGGCCCCGGGATTGCAGGACACATACAGCAAGTTTTTAGGCGCCTGGGTCGAAAGCAGCTCCAGAACGCGCGTTCCCAACC
>MGUO01000174.1:0-478 GCA_001800015.1 Elusimicrobia bacterium RIFCSPHIGHO2_02_FULL_57_9 | reverse complement strand
AATCCACGGAGCCGGAATAAAACTCAACGTTTGAGATACCATTTAAAACGGCGTTTTTCTTGGCATCTTCCACCGCGCCGGGGTTCATTTCTATCCCCCAAACCTTGCCGCAGGCCCCGGCTACTGATAAAGCGATGCCGCCTCCGCCGCAATAAAGATCAAGCGTTTTCTGGGGCGCAAGCTCCTTGATCCAGACGCGCAAAATACCATAAAGCTTCTCCGCGGCTTTGGTATTGGTCTGGAAAAAAGACAAAGGAGAAATCACGAATTTGATCTCTTGATCCGGGAAACGCATGGTCTCGGTGATAGTACCCGAGCCTTGCAAGACGGTCATGGAGTCCGCCACGGCCGTATCCGAGAGCTTGCCGTCAACGCCCCAAAGCAATGTTGTGGCGGGATAAGCCCGGGTTACTTCCTTGACATAGGAAAGAACGGGCATGCTACCCGGGGTGGTCACAAGCACAACCATGCGCTCAGG
>MGUO01000173.1 GCA_001800015.1 Elusimicrobia bacterium RIFCSPHIGHO2_02_FULL_57_9 | reverse complement strand
CCAGTGAGGCCGTTCCATTTTGCAAGACGGGGGGACTGGCAGACGTCGTCGGAGCATTAAGCCAGAAGCTGGGCGCGGCCGGTCACGACGTTTGCCTGTTTTTGCCCAAGTATCGGGCCGTTGAGGCCGCGGCGTTGCGCGGGGGCGTCGCTTACCAGCTGTCCATTCCCTTGGGGGCGCAGAAAATTACGGCTTTTCTGCGCTACATGCAGTGGAAATCCGTCTCAATCTGTTTTATCGATTACCCGCCCTTTTTTGACCGCGAGGGGCTTTATGGCCGCGAGGGCGAGGATCATCCCGACAATGATCAAAGATTTATATTGTTCTCCCGCGGCGTTTTGGAGGGGACCAAGGCGATAGGCTTTAAGCCGCAGATCGTCCATGCGCATGATTGGCAGACGGCGTTGATACCGGCCTATCTTAAAAAACAGTATGCCTCGGATCCTTTTTTCGCGCGGACCCCTTCGGTTCTGACTTTGCATAATATGGCCTATCAGGGCAATTTCTCCGCGCAAACTTTAAGCGCGGCCGGCTTCGGGCCGGGGGATTTTACTTCGGAAGGGGTGGAGTATTTCGGCAAATTCAGTTTCTTGAAAGCAGGCATTGTTTACGCTGATTTCTTGACCACCGTCAGCCCAGCTTATGCCCGGGAGATTGCACAGTCCGAGAAGCGCGGCTTCGGCATGGAAGGGCTGCTGCGCAAGCGCCAATCCGTTCTTTTCGGCATACTTAACGGTATTGACACGGATGCCTGGAATCCGGAGCATGACGCCAATCTCCCCCGGCGCTTTTCTTCGCGCGATATTTCCGGCAAGGCCGCCTGCAAAAAGGCCGTCCAGG
Organism: Elusimicrobia bacterium RIFCSPHIGHO2_02_FULL_57_9; assembly: GCA_001800015.1. Classification (GTDB taxonomy): domain Bacteria; phylum Elusimicrobiota; class Elusimicrobia; order UBA1565; family UBA9628; genus O2-02-FULL-57-9. The sequence goes on along the minus strand of MGUO01000173.1, from coordinate 456 downwards.
AGCAATGCCGTCTGCCTCAAAAAGCCGATATCCCCCTGATCGCCGTTATTTCGCGCCTGGACTATCAAAAAGGGCTCGATATCGCGATTTGCGCGCTGGAACCCCGAATCGACCGTTGCCAAGCGGTGGTTTTGGGAACGGGCGACGGCGCACTGCAGGAATCCTTCGCCGCCTTGGCCCGCAGGCATCCGAAAGCCGTCTATTTCCATTCCGGATTCAGCGAGGCCTTGGCCCACCGCCTCTACGCCGCTTCGGATATCTTCCTCATGCCTTCGCGCTTCGAACCCTGCGGCTTGGGGCAAATGATCGCCATGCGCTACGGCAGCTTGCCGGTGGCAAGCAAGACCGGAGGCTTGGCCGACACCGTCATGGAATCCGGCAAGGACGGGTTTATTCCCAACGGCTTTCTGGCGGAACCGGGAGATGCCGAGGATCTTGGCCGCGCTTTGGACAGGG
>MGUO01000172.1 GCA_001800015.1 Elusimicrobia bacterium RIFCSPHIGHO2_02_FULL_57_9 | reverse complement strand
CCAACCGCCCCCTCTGCATCGGCCGCACGCAACACGAGCGCCTTAAAAGCGCCGAATTCCTTCTGCGAATCCGGCGGCCCCTCTACCGCGGCGTCGCGGACTTCACGGTGCGTTGCGACCGGGGAACATCGAAAGCAGTCGCCCGCCGCATCGCGCAACGCTTGGCACGGCTGGGACGCCGATGAAATCGTTTCCATCCGCCGCGGCCGTTTGGATCCATACATCCCCCCCTACCCAGTCTACATTGGCGCGGCACTCCTTCGTCCTGTTGCGGGGTTTGGGCAAGCCCGCTCGGGTTTCAGACGCCGCGCAGGCGGATGTTCTGCGAGTTCTGGAGGCGGCCCGAGCGCAAGCCGCAGCGCGGCCATGAGGAAAAATATCCTGGTCTTACACGGACCCAATCTTAATTTGTTGGGAGAGCGGCAGCCCGGCGTCTATGGGAAGCGCACGCTCGCTCAACTTAACCGCAGCCTGCGCGCCAAAGCCGGGAACTTGGAGATCTCCGTGCGCATTTTCCAGCGCAACGGAGAGGGGCAGCTGCTGGACCTCCTTCATCGGCATAGGCGCTGGGCCCACGGACTTCTCATCAACCCCGGGGCTTACACGCATTACTCCTACGCTTTGCGCGACGGCATCGTCGGGGCAGGCTTGCCCGCCGTGGAAGTGCACTTAAGCGACATCCATCGGCGAGAGCCGTGGCGCCGGATTTCAGTGATCGCGCCGGTCTGCATAGCCCAGGTCGCGGGGCGAGGGCAGGGCAGCTACCTGGAGGGCTTGAAGCTGCTGCGCGACCATCTCGGCTACTGCAGGCCGAGATAGGCTTTCTTGATCGAGGGATTGTCCGCCAAAACCGAGGCTGAGCCGGAAAGCACGATTTGCCCCGTTTCCATGACATAAGCCCGCGAGGCCGCGGCCAGCGCGCGTTTGGCGTTTTGCTCAACGAGGAAAATGGTGACGCCTTCCTTGTTAATGCGCGAGATGGTTTCAAATACCTTGTCCACGATGACGGGGGCCAGGCCCATGGACGGCTCATCGAGCATCAAGAGCTTGGGCGCGGCCATCATGGCCCGTCCAATGGCCAACATCTGCTGCTCGCCCCCTGAGAGAGTGCCGCCCAACTGCCGGCGGCGTTCCCCCAACACCGGGAAAAGCCCGAAGACGTGTTCGTACTCTTGTTTGAAATCGGCCCGAGGACGGGCGTAAGCGCCCATCTCAAGGTTTTCCATGACGCTCAGCCGGGGGAATATCCGCCGGCCTTCCGGCACCAGGCAGACGCCCAGGCGCACGATCTCATGCGCAGGCATGCCGCCGATGGATCGTCCGGAAAAATTAACCGTCCCCTGCTCGGGCTTGAGCTGCCCGGCGATGGCCCGCATCATGGTGGTTTTCCCCGCCCCGTTATTGCCGATCAGGGCCACGATTTCCCCGAGGCACACCTCCAGGCTCACGCCTTTCAAGGCCCTGATTTTTTTGCCGTAAACGCAGTGCAGCTCTTTAAGCTCAAGAATGGGGCCGAGGGCTTGCGGGGAGCTCATCCGCCTTTCCCCAAATAAGCCTCGATCACGCGAGCGTCGCGGACCACCTCTTGAGGAGTCCCTTCCGCAATTTTAACGCCGTAATCCAGGACCACGACCCGCTCCGAGATATCCATGACCACGCGCATTTGATGTTCGATCAAAAGCACGGTGATCCCGCGCTTCTTTATCCTGCGCACCAGCTCGACAAGCTCCTGGGATTCGGTCGGGTTCATGCCGGCGGTCGGCTCATCCAAAATGAGAAGCTTGGGCTCCGTGGCCAGGGCCCGCGCGATTTCAAGGCGCCTCTGGTTGCCGTAAGAAAGATTCCTGGCGATATCGTTGCCGCAGGATAAAATACCCGTGAAGGACATGACTTCCTTGGCCGCGGCCTCTATGGCGCTTTCCTCGGCCTTGTAGGCCGGCAGGCGTAACAGGGGCCCGATCAGTCGGGAGCTGGAGCGGCAGTGGCGTGCGACCATGACGTTCTCCAGGGCCGTCATATTCGAAAAGAGCCGGATATTCTGGAAAGTTCGGGCGATTCCCAAAGCCGTGATTTTATAACTCGGCAGGCCCCGAATCGGCCTGCCTTGAAAAGAAATGGAGCCGCGCGTGCCGGAATAAACGCCGGTCATGACGTTGAAGAGAGTGGTTTTGCCCGCTCCATTGGGGCCGATGACGCTTATGATTTCGCCCTCGCTGATGGAGAGATCGATCTGATCGATGGCCTTAAGCCCCCCGAAATGCTGGGCCAGATCCTTGACTTCAAGAAGATTCATTTAAAAGCTCCGCTTCCCGCCGCCGCGAAGGCAAAATGCCTTGGGGACGGAAAAGAATCACCAGCAGCAGGATGAAACCGAAAAATAAATAGCGGTAGTTGATCCACTCCGGCGAGAGCACGGCCTGCATGATCACGGGGCAGCCGCTCAAGATCAAGGCTCCCAAGAGAACCCCGGAGACCGAACCCATCCCGCCCAGAACCACGATCGAAACCACCAGGATGGATTCCCAGAACACAAAAGACTCGGGGGTGACGAACTGCTCCCAATAGGCGAAAATCGCGCCGCCCAAGCCGGCGAAAGCGGCGCTTAAGCAGAAGGCCAGCAGCTTGAGCCGGCCCACGGCGATCCCGGAGAGACCAGCCGCGATTTCGTCCTCGCGGATGGCCACCCAGGCCCGGCCGATGCGCGAATTCTCGAGGCGCCGGGAGGCGGCGATCGAAAGCAAAACCACCGCCATGATCAAATAATAGTAATAGATATTTTCTGACAGGCTTATGCCGAAGAAGCGCAAGGGCGGCACCTGCAGGCCTTTGGGGCCATTGGTCACCGCGTCCAAGTTGTTGATAATCAGACGCGAGATTTCCCCGAAGCCCATGGTCACCACGGCCAGATAATCGCCGCGCAAACGCAATATAGTCAGGCCCAACAAAAACCGGACCAGCACGGCCGATAACACGGCCAGAGCAATGGTCAGCGGCGGCGCAAAGCCCAATCCGGCTAGAATCGCCGCGGTATAAGCCCCGATGCCGTAAAAAGCGATGAAGCCCAGATCGAACAACCCGACATATCCGAGAGTGAAATTAAGGCCCAGCCCCAAAATCATATACAGGCCGATGATGCCTCCGGCGCGCACTAAATGGGCGGCGCCCGTGCCCTGCACCGCCCAGGGCAGGGCCGCGGCCGCCGCGATCAAAATCAAGGGAAGAGCGCGTTTCATGGCTTACACTTTCTCGGCTATTCTCTCGCCCAAAATGCCGGAGGGCCTGATCAATAAAACAATAATCAGGATCGTGAACGCGATCACGTCGCGCCATTGAGCGCCGTTGGGAATATAGCCGGAAGCCATGACTTCCAAAAAACCCAGCGTGAACCCACCCAAAACCGCGCCGCGGATATTGCCGATGCCGCCCAAAACCGCGGCGGTGAAGGCCTTGGCGCCGGGGAGAAAGCCCAGGTTGTATTTAATCGAACCGTAGTACATCCCGTAAAGGACCCCGGCCGCGCCCCCCAGGGCCCCTCCGACGAAAAAGGTGAGCGCGATGATCTTGTTGGAATCGATCCCCATCAACCCCGCGGTCTCCATGTCATCCGAGCAGGCGCGCATGGCCTTGCCCATCGCGGTTTTCTCGATGAAAAAATGCAGCAGAACCATCAAGACCAAAGACGCGGTCAATATCATCAATTGAAACGAACTCATGGTCGCGCCTAAAAACTGCCCGTGGCGCAGGGGGAGGATTTGAGGAAAACTCAGAGATTGGGTGCTGACCCAGAGAAAAACGACGTTTTGCAGGACGATGGAAACCCCGATTGCCGAGATCAGAGGCGCCAAGCGCGAGATATGCCGCAGAGGGCGATAGGCAAAACGCTCGACAACGACATTAAGAATTCCAGCGGCGGCCATGCTGGCGGCGAATAGAATCACCACTCCCGAAGGCCCCGTCGCCAAGCCTCCTAAAACCGTCGCCAGGCCCAACGCGGCAAAGGCGCCCAGCATCAATATCTCGGAATGGGCGAAGTTGATCATGGTGAGAATGCCGTAGACGAGGGTGTAGCCGAGCGCGATGAGGGAATAAATAGCCCCGAGAGTAAGCGCATTGACAATCTGTTGGATTAGCACGCAGCGTGTCCGCTTCTTTA
>MGUO01000171.1:7771-8195 GCA_001800015.1 Elusimicrobia bacterium RIFCSPHIGHO2_02_FULL_57_9 | reverse complement strand
CCGAAACAACGGCTAACGACTTTCCAGCCGAGGCTTCGCCTCGGCTGGTTGCGCCCCGATCGGTATTACGATCGGGGCGCTCGGTTAAAAACAGCTAATTCACCGCCGGAAAACTCCTATCTTGCGCGCGGGCCCGTGTCATGGTGATGATTTTGTTCAGGGTGTCGCCCTTTTCATCGAAAACCGTGGTTCCCAGCAGTCCCTTATGCTTGGTGGCACGCAGGGCTTCGACCATTTCCTCGCGCTGCGGCCCGGCTTTTTCCAGGGCGTCGAAAATAATCTGCGCCGCCTCATAGCCGAAATGGTCGAAGGGCTTGATCTCAGAACCGGGCGCGGTCCAGCGCTTCTTGTAATCGGCCATGAACTTCTGGGCGCTGGGCAATAGTTCGACCGGAATACCGACGATGGTCAAATAGGCTCCATC
>MGUO01000171.1:5978-7729 GCA_001800015.1 Elusimicrobia bacterium RIFCSPHIGHO2_02_FULL_57_9 | reverse complement strand
CGGTATAAGTTTTCTTGAACTGCTCGGCAAGGCCCTGGCCGTAAGGCGTTTTATCGTGCAGAATCGACATTCTGCGTTTGCCCAGCTTGCCGGAGACGAACTGTGCGGCGTAGGAGCCCTGCACGTCATCGGTGGGCACGACTCGGAAAACGATCTTGGGGCCGGGCCAATCCGGGCTTAATTGCTGCGCGGTCACCATGGGATTGGTGGCGGCCGGCGTGATCATGGGGATATGGCCTCGAGCATAAACCTTCGCCGCGGGAATCGCGCAGCCCGAGTTGTAATGCCCCACCACCGCAACGATGCGCGAATCGGAAACGATGAGATTGGCCACGTTGACGGCTTCCTTCGGATCGGCCCGGTCATCATAAGGCACCGCCTCAATCTTGTAAGGAAACCTTTTAGCGGCATTGGCCTCTTCCACCGCCAGTTCCACGGCCCGGCGCAAGCCTTGGCCTTCCGTGCCCATATCCCCGGTCAGAGGGACGGCAACGGCGATCTTGACCACATTTTCTCGCGGCCCGCAGGAAGACAATAGGAAAGCGGCTGCAATGGGAAGCAAAATATTTCTGGGCTTCATGGCTCCTCCGCTGTAATGCCCCAAAATGTAATCAAAAACAGACCTCTTTTGCAACCAGCGCCCCGATCGGTATTGCGATCGGGGCGGCAATGTCGCCCCGATTTCTAGTATAATACACGGTTCTTCATGATTAAAAATTTGGTTTCAGGCTGGCTGTCGCCCGATGAAAAGCTGTACCGCAAGCCCGAGGGCTGGGCCGACAACCTAAAACCCGACTTGGACGTCCCTTCCAGCGATAGGGAGATACCACGGGATCTGAGCCGCGGCATTCGCAAAGCCCAGGAAGCGCTGCTGCGCATGCAGAACCATGACGACGGCTATTGGTGCGGAGCGCTTAAGGCCGACACCACCATCGCCTCGGACAGCATCATGCTGTTTAATTTTCTAGGCCGCGGCGAATCGGTCAAGATACGCAAAATCGCCGATTACATCATCGACCAGCAATTGCCTGACGGCGGCTGGCCCATATTCAAGAACGGCCCCGCCGACATTTCCGCCACGGTCAAGGCTTATTGGGCGCTTAAATTCGCCGGGCATTGCCCCCATGAACCCAGAATGGTTGTCGCGCGCAAAAAGATAAAGGAGCTGGGCGGCATCCACCGGGTCAACACCTACACCAAATTTTACATGGCCCTTTTCGGCCAATACGGCTGGAAGGGAGTGCCCACCATCCCGCCGGAGCTGATGCTGTTTCCCAAATGGTTTTACTTCAACATTTATGAAATGTCGGCCTGGACGCGCTCAATCGTGGTGCCTTTAAGCATAGTCTGGGCTTATCAGCCGGCGATCCCTTGCCCTTCTCACGCGGTTCTTGACGAGCTGTTTGCTGATTCACGCCGCAATATTCCTCTCTCCGAGGCCGTGGGGCCGCACAAATTTCTGTCCTGGACCACGTTCTTTCTCTTGTGGGACAAAGGGCTTAAAGCCATCGAGGGCCAGGGCGGGCATTGGATACGCGTCTGGTCTTTGAAGCTGGCCGAGGACTGGGTGCTGCGGCATCTGCAGGATTCAGACGGCCTGGGAGCCATTTACCCCGGCATCATCAACACCATCATGGCCATGAAATGCCTGGGTTACGCCGAAACCGATCCGCGCTTCGTCGAGCAGCTGCAGGTTTTAGAGCGCCTTGAGCTTTCCGCGCCGGCCGACAACGCAATTCCTAACGTCGACC
>MGUO01000171.1:0-5927 GCA_001800015.1 Elusimicrobia bacterium RIFCSPHIGHO2_02_FULL_57_9 | reverse complement strand
GCTCGCTACCGCTCGCCGAGACAAGCCTGGAATACCAGCCCTGCCGCTCGCCCGTCTGGGACACGGCTATTTCCGCCATCGCCCTGGCCGAATCGGGCCTTGAGCGCCGCCACCCGGCCCTGGTGCGCTGCGCGGCATGGCTCATTTCCAAGGAAATTAAAAACGCCGGCGATTGGAAAATGACCAATCCGCAAGGGCCCGCCGGCGGCTGGCATTTCCAGTTCCAAAACGCCTTTTACCCGGATATCGACGACGCGGCCATGGTGATGCTGGCCCTGCGCCACGTGGATTTGGACCAACCCCTGGTCTCGGCCCGGGAAAAAGCCTGCTTGCGGGGTCTTAACTGGCTTCTTTCCATGCAATCCTCCAGCGGCGGCTGGGCCGCCTTCGACAAGGAAAACACCAAGTCCATCCTGACCAAAATCCCTTTCGCCGATCACAACGCGATGATCGACCCGCCTTACGCCGATGTCACCGCCCGAGTGCTGGAGCTGCTGGGCTATATCGGCTATGACCGCCGCTACAGCTGCGTGGAGAAAGCCGTGCGCTACCTGCGACGCGAGCAGGAGGCTGACGGATCCTGGTTCGGCCGCTGGGGCGTCAACTATATTTACGGAACCTGGCAGGTGCTGCGGGGCCTGGCCGCCATAGACGAGGATATGCGTCAACCCTATGTGCGCAAGGCCGTTTCCTGGCTTAAGTCCGTGCAGCGCGAAGACGGCGGCTGGGGAGAAACCTGCATCACCTACAGCGATCCCTCGCAAAAAGGCCGCGGCCCTGCCACTCCTTCGCAAACCGCCTGGGCCGTGATGGGCCTTATGGCCGCGGGCTGCCATGATGAATCGGTTGAACGGGGAATTGAATATCTCGTCAGAACCCAGCTTGACGACGGAACCTGGGATGAAACCGAATACACGGGGACCGGCTTCCCCAAAGTTTTCTACCTGGAGTACACCATGTACAGGCAATACTTCCCCCTCCAGGCCCTGGGCAATTACCAAAGCGCCCTCAAGAATCGCGCTGTTTGCGTCCCGATCGGCATTGCGATCGGGACGCCGGCGGACACGGAGAGATAAAAAATGCCATCGCCGATACAACTGCAAATGTCCGTTTTTAAATACATCCTGGCCCGGAAAATTAAAAGAACGGAAAAATTTCCTCTGGTCATGATGCTGGAGCCTTTGTTTGCCTGCAATCTGGAATGCGCGGGCTGCGGCAAAATCCAATACCCGACCGAAATCCTGCGCAAGCGCTTAAGCCGAGAGGAATGCTGGCGCTGCGCCGAGGAATGCGGCGCCCCCATCGTCTCCATCGCAGGCGGAGAGCCGCTGATCCACCCGCAAATAGACGAGATCGTCGCCGGCTTGATCGCCCGCGGCAAATTCATTTACTTATGCACCAACGCCATCCTGCTGGAAAAGAATATCCACCGCTTCAAGCCCGGCCCCAATCTTATTTTTTCCGTTCACTTAGACGGCCGCGAGCAAACCCACGACCGCATGGTCTGCCGCGAGGGCGTTTATAAAACGGCGATCTCGGCGATCTCTCTGGTAAAATCCCTGGGCTTCCAGGTCATGACCAACAGCACCATTTTTCAAGGCGAGGACGCGCAGGATTTCCGCCAATTCTTCGATGAGTGCATGGACATGGGTGTTGACGGGATGATGATTTCCCCAGGCTACGCCTATGAAAAGGCGCCCGCCCAGGGGCTTTTCCTCAAAAACGAACAGACCAAGGCGTGGTTTCGTGAGGCCCTGAAAGACTGGCGCGCAAAAGGCTGGGACTTCAACCATAGCCCCTTTTACCTTGATTTTCTCGAGGGCAAGCGCGACTATGACTGCACCCCCTGGGGCAATCCCCTGCGCAATGTCTTCGGCTGGCAGCGGCCCTGCTATCTCATGGCCGACGGCGGCTATGCTCAGACTTATAAAGAACTTTTGGAAACCACCGATTGGTCCCAATACGGCCGCGCCTCGGGCAACTCAAAATGCGCCAACTGCATGGTTCACGTGGGCTATGAACCGTCGGCTGTCATGGATGGATTCTCCAGCTTCTCCAAATTCTTCGAGCTGGTCCGCGACATCGCCACCATCAGCGGACCCCAAAAAGCCCAAAGGGCTTATCCCCGCAAGGGAAAATCATACGAGGAGCTGCTAGCCGGCGCCGCGGACGCCGGCTCCTCCTCCAAGCCTTGATGGATTCTGCTTTTGTCACGGGCGGCACCGGCTTTGTCGGCGCCAACCTCGTACGGCTTTTGCTGGAAAAGGGCTTTCGCGTCAAGACGTTGGTCCGTCCAAAGGCGGACCAACGAAATTTAGAAGGACAGGCCGTTGAGATAATAGAAGGCGATCTCCTTGATAAAAAGGCTTTGCGCGCCGGCTGCGCCGGCGCGCGATATGTTTTTCATGTAGCGGCGGATTATCGCTTATGGGTTTCAAATCCCGATGACATGTATGCGACCAATGTGGACGGAACCCTCAATATGATCAACGCCGCCGGCAAAGCCGGCGTCGAGCGCATCGTCCATTGCTCGAGCGTCTCCACGATCAAGCCGTCTAAAAACAGGCTGCCGGCGGATGAAAGCTCGGAATATGGCGGTGTTGAAGAAATCGTCAGCCACTATAAAAAATCAAAGTTTCTTTCCGAGAAAGCGGCCGTGGCGCTCGCCGCCTCGGGCTTGCCCGTGGTCATCGTCAACCCCAGCGCCCCGATCGGCCCCTATGACGTCAAGCCCACTCCCACCGGGAAAATGGTGGTTGATTTCTTGAACGGCCGAATGCCCTCCTACATTGACACCGGCCTTAACGTTGTTAATGTTCGCGATGCCGCTATGGGCCATTACCTGGCGGCCGTTAAAGGCCGTTGCGGCCAGCGCTATATCCTGGGCGGTGAAAACATGACCTTAAAGCAGCTGCTGAATGTTCTGGCCGACGCCGCTGGTTTGCCCGCGCCGAGTTTTAAAACGCCTTATGCGCTAGCCTATCTTTTCGGCGCCTTGGACACGGCCCGGGCCCGGTGTTTCGGCGGCGAGCCTTTGGTTCCTTTAGATGCCGTAAAAATGGCAAAATATTATATGTGGTTTAACTCGCGCAAAGCCGAGCAGGAATTGGGCTATCGGCCCACGTCCGCTCGAGCGGCTCTCGCCGAAGCCGTAGCTTGGTTTACGGCCAACGGTTATGCCAAGGCTAGAATGGCGGCGGCCGTATGATTTTTTTAACAAACAATTTTGCGTCACCTGGAAGGTGACAGGCTTTTAATCGGCATTCCATGAACGCGGCGATTCCACAACGAGAAAACGGGTTGGCTAAGCTAAAGGATTCTATTTTGCTCTGCGCGGCCACGCGCTGGGAATTCGACCCTCTTGCCAAACGATTGGGCAACGCCGTAACGCTGTTAAAAACCGGCGTCGGCCCTAAAAGAACCGCCGCGGCCCTGGCGCGTTTAGAAGCGCAGCGCTTCGCTTATGTCATCAGCACGGGACTGTGCGGAGCCCTCCAGCCGGGCATGAAAACAGGCGATTTGATGATCGATATACAGGGAGCCGATCTGGACCTGGCTCAGGCAGCGCGTGAAATCGCCGGCAGCCTCAATGTCCCGATTCATTTCGGCAAAATCGCCCATTCAGACCGCGTTGCTTCCACATTCCAGGAAAAAGCCGCCCTGGGCCGCCGCCAAAGAGCCGGCGCCGTGGATATGGAAACCTCGGCTATTCGGGAATGGGCAACTCGACACAAGGCTCAACCACTCGCCATCCGCGCGATACTGGATGCCATGGAGGACCCCCTGCCTGGAGCGCTCCCGGATGGAGATGGTGATTTCAGCGACGATATCAAAGGAACGGCTCTTTTTATTTTGAAAAACATCATTTCCTGGAAAATGCTGGCCGGATTGGCCTTGAAGCAGCGCAAGGCCATGGCCAATCTCAGCGCTTTTCTGGAGAAATTCCTGGAGAAAATATGAAGCCGCAACTCGCCCGCTACCTTAAAACCCGGGGCGCGCAAGTCGAGCGCACGTTGGAATCGCTGCTGCGCCGCCGCGCCGAGCAGCCCGAAACCATACGCAAAGCCATGAGCTATTCGCTGTTTGCCGGCGGCAAGCGTCTGCGGCCCGTCCTAGCCATGGCGGCCGCCGAATGCTGCGGGAGCAAGGCAAGCTCGGCCTTGAAAACCGCGGCCGCGCTGGAAATGATCCATACCTATTCGCTGATTCACGACGATTTGCCGGCCATGGACGACGATGATTTGCGCCGCGGCAAGCCGACCAATCATAAAGTGTTCGGTGAAGCCATCGCGGTTCTGGCGGGCGACGGCTTGCTGACCTACGCTTTCGAGACCGCGGCCGATAATGCCGCGGAAGAAAAACTCCCCGCCAAAAGCGCGCTGGATCTGGTGCGCGTAATCGCCAAGGGCGCTGGAACCCAGGGCATGGTCGGCGGGCAGGTGGCGGATTTAGAAGCCGAGAATTGGCCGGCGCGCTGCGCGCGCCGGCTCGGACCCGCTTTGGAATACATCCATTTGCATAAGACCGGCGCCCTGATCACGGCCGGCATCGAGGCGGGCGCCATTGTGGCCCAGGCAACGCCGGCCCAGCGCAAGGCCCTGCGCGCCTACGGCCGCGCCGTGGGCCTGGCCTTTCAAATCACGGATGACATTTTGGACGTGGTGGGCGACAAGAAAAAACTGGGCAAGAAGGGTTCGGACCGGCAGAATCACAAGCTGACCTACGCCTCTCTTTATGGCGTTTCGGCGGCCCGCAAGAAAGCGCGGGCTCTGGTCGCTCAAGCCCATAAGCATCTGGCGATCTTCGGCCCTCAGGCCGCGATACTGCGCGATTTAGCCGACTATGCCATTGAGAGGGACAAATAACATGGACACACCCACCGGCTTCTCAGAGACAAGCCTGGAGCTTCTGCCCAAAATCGACAATCCGTCCGATCTGCGCAAACTCCAGATTTCCCGTCTTCCCAAGGTCTGCGCCGAATTGCGCCAGTACTTAATCGAGACGATCTCGAAAATCGGCGGGCATTTCGGCTCAAGCTTGGGCTCCACCGAAATCACCGTGGCCCTGCACTATGTGTTCAACACGCCGCTGGATAAATTGGTCTGGGATACCGGTCATCAAACCTACGGCCATAAAATTCTGACCGGCCGGCGCGAGCAGCTTAAGCAAATCCGCCAATTCGGCGGCATTTCCGGTTTTATCAAGCGCACGGAATCCCCCTACGACACCTTCGGCGCGGGGCATGCCTCAACGGCGATTTCAGCCGCTTTAGGTTTGGCGGTCGCCCGGGATCTTAAGGGCGAGAAGAATAAGGTGGTCGCCATCGTTTCCGATGGCTGCATGACCGGCGGGGAATCCTACGAGGGCCTGCAAAACGCGGGCATGGTGCAAAGCGATTTGCTGGTGATCTTAAACGACAATCAGATGTTTATTTCCAACCGGGTCGGGGCTCTGGGAACTTTCCTGACCCGCCTGCTGACCCTGGGCGCGGTGCGCAACACGGAAAAATCGATCGAGAAATTTCTGACCCGCTTTAAATTTTGGGGGGCTCGCATCCTGCGCGTGGCCAAGCGCGCCAAGGTGCTGCTTTTCCCGGGCATGCTCTTCGAGGAAATGGGTTTCGCCTATTTCGGCCCCGTCGACGGCCACGACGTCGAGCGCCTGGTTCAGGTCTTAAACCACATCAAGGAGCTTAAAGGCCCCACCCTGCTTCACTGCGTGACCAAGAAGGGCAAGGGCTACGCTCCGGCCGAGGCCGACGCCTATACCTGGCATGGACCGGGCAAGTTCGATCCGGCCACCGGTAAATTCCTGAAGGCCCCGACGAGCAAAGCCCCGCCGCCGGCTTATACGTCGGTATTCTCCAAGGCGCTGCTCAAGGAGGCCGAACAAGATCCCCGCATCGTGGGCATAACCGCCGCCATGCC
>MGUO01000170.1:582-718 GCA_001800015.1 Elusimicrobia bacterium RIFCSPHIGHO2_02_FULL_57_9 | reverse complement strand
GCGGATCTTTTAGCCGCGCTTTTCACGTTTCTTTCCCTATGGGCCTATTTGATTTTCCGCGAAGAGAAAGATGGATTGCACCGGACGGCCTGGTTGGGCGCTTGCGCCGCCTCGTATGCCCTGGGCCTTTTTTCCA
>MGUO01000170.1:0-425 GCA_001800015.1 Elusimicrobia bacterium RIFCSPHIGHO2_02_FULL_57_9 | reverse complement strand
CCGGAATTTTCGCCGACTATTTCCGCCTGATGATCGTTCCCCATCCGCTGCGCGTAGACCGCAGCCCGCCTATTTTAAATTCCATCGGGGATTGGAAGGTATGGATTGCCTGGTTGGCCTTGGCCGGGCTTTTGTGTGCGGCCATTCTAGCCGGGATAAAGGGCCACCCCCTGGCTTGGGGCATCGGCTGGTGTTTTATCACCTTGCTGCCTGTCTCGAATATTATTCCCATTTATAATCCTGTCGCCGAACGCTATCTCTACCTGGTTTCAGCCGGGGCCGTTTGGGCCTTGGGTTATGCCTTGCGGCAAAAAACCACCGCGGCTTGCGTCTTGCTGGCGGCATACGGCGGTTTAACCTTGTTACGGAACAGGGACTGGAAAAGCGACGAAAGCCTTTTTGGCGCGGAAATAAGGCGCGGGACG
>MGUO01000169.1 GCA_001800015.1 Elusimicrobia bacterium RIFCSPHIGHO2_02_FULL_57_9 | reverse complement strand
TGCATCAGCCTGTTCGCCGGGGGAATTTTCTACGCGGGATTTTTAAGCCACGACGCCACCCATTTCGAACTGCTCCAGCCCTGCCTCGCCTTCGTCTTGGGAATCATTTGGCATGCCCTTGACCAGGCCCGTCTCCAGGCCGGATTCCTCATCATGGTCCTTCCGTTATCCTTATGGACCGTTAAATACCTGGGAGCCGGCGTCTACTATTCTCCCGTTCTACTCAACAGCCAAGTAAGCCGCAGGACGCTCGCAGGCCTCTACCGGATCATCGGAATTAACGATCCGCCCAAAGAGCCCTATGCGTCCATGGGACATTCCTCATTTGGTGGAATCCGTTTCGCGCGCTCCCACGCCGAGGCCGTGAAAGCGGTCCTGGAGTTTATCGACAAGGAAATCCCCCCCCAAGAAGCTTTCGCGGTCTTCCCTCCAGAGCAAGATCATCTGTTCTATTTTGTGACGCGCAGACTCCCTCCGCAGCCCGTAACGATTTGGGGGGAATCAATAAGTGAGGACGGGGGCAGGATCGTCGCGGCTTTTGAGAAAAATCGGGTTCAATGGGTTTTAATCTGGAAGAACGACCCAGGCCGAATCCTCATGCCGCAGCTAAATGACTATCTGAAAAAAAATTTTCAAGAATTCCCGCAAGCCGGCAAAGGCCCCTTGGTCCTAAGGAGAAGGATTCGGCAAGCCGTCGCTTCTGCGCAGCACAAGGACCTCCCCGGCAATCCTCCGGCCGGGCCAAAATCGCGTTAAGACATAGTCTTTAAGACGGCTCAGATCGCCGAAAACCGCTTCCGGCCTCTGATTGCCCCAAAGAAAAATCCAGCCCGTCTTGTTTTTTTCCAGCGCCGAGATGATCTCGTCCTGATCTTCCTTGCGCATTTCTCCGCCCCAAGTCGCCGGCTGCGGCGGCGTTTTCCCCGTGACAAAATAGAGGTTATGGTTCTCATGCGGCGGGAACACAGCGAAGGCCTCCCTCGCCGGAATTTCCTTTTCGATAAATTCTAAAACTGACTTAACGGCCTCAACATGGGACCTTAAGAAGCGAATGCCCCCGTATTCGGGCCGTCCCACATGAAGGTATGGCTCCTGGGATCGAATTCCATGGGACAACTGCATGATCCCTCGCGCGCACAAGATTGCCATCAAAAGGATGAACGCCCCTTTGGCCCAGCGTCGATCAAGGAGGCTATAAACAATTCCTGCAACGCAACCCAGGCAGGGCTGGAGCAGTTCGAAATGGGTGGCGTCGTGGCTTAAAAATCCCGCGTAGAAAATTCCCCCGGCGAACAGGCTGATGCAGGCGTTGCGCAAATAAAGATCCGCCCTGTCCTCCGGGCCGGAAATCCTTCGGCGCAGGGGCATAAGAACTCCCAGCACATAGACGAGCAACAACAGCTTGCCTGTTTGGCTGCGGTCCCCGAACAGGGTCAAAAATACCTTTGTAGGCAAACCCGCGCCGGACAAATCCCACCTGAAGAGAATAGCCCGGAAGACCATAAAGTACCAGGCCCGGCCCAGGGCGCCGTGGAACATGAAATAGGCCCCGAAGATCAGAAAGGGGATAACGGCGCCCGCCAGGCAGACGAGGGGCCGCCAGGGAGTTCTGTTTTTCGGAAAGCGCAGCCATTCCACAATAAAAAGAACGGCCCCCAGCATGAGCGCGGCCGCGCCCAAATCCTGCTTGCACCAAAAGGCCAGGGAACAGAACATCCCGAAAAGGAAATCGTCCCAACGCGACCCCTTCCCCCATATCCGGCAGAAGGACCATATCGCCAACAGGATGAAAAAGTAGGCGTCGGCGTT
>MGUO01000168.1:833-2093 GCA_001800015.1 Elusimicrobia bacterium RIFCSPHIGHO2_02_FULL_57_9 | reverse complement strand
TCTGAAAGCGCTGTGCCGGGTCAAGCCTATCCGCTCATATCCTTCCCCTTTCTCATCAGTGAGTTCATCTCAACCATATCTTCGCCGTCTAAGCGGCACTATGTTTTTCCAGGGAATGTCACAATCACCCCACAAGTCTGCTTGACTTAGGCAAGGGCCGCGCTTATTTCCCCTTTGATGACTTCACTAATGCTTTTAGGCTCTTTGTAATCTTCCTCTTTGCGCAGCATCCAGTACGTGGCTTCCGCCAGGTGCCGCGCTACCGCACCTATCGCTTTCTGATGGTTCTTCCTGTCGGCTATCCTGTTATACAATCTGACAGCATGCCGGTGCGCCCAATGGCTCTTATGCGTGCAGATCACATTGGCCGCTTCCGTGAACGCCCACTTAAGGTAATGATTCACATCCGTGCGCAGCTTGCCGAACCTGACTTTATCACCGCTTGCGTGAATGCGAGGCGTACAGCCGGAATAACTTGCCAGTTGCGGGGCGCCTGCGAAACGACTAACGTCGCCCACCTCTAAAAGAATAACTGTTCCCAAGATGTACCCTACGCCCGGGATGCTCATTATCCGCTTAAGCTCCACAGAATCCTTGAATACTTCCTTCGTCAGCTTCTCGAATTGGTCTATCTGCGTTTGCACTATCCACAACTGCTCCAGAAGTCTCTCGGTCGCATAGCGGGTGTAAACAGGTAGTCTGGAAATCCGCTCGTTAAGCTTGTCCATCGACTTAACCCCGAATGCGTCGCTTACGCCTGTCAGCTCAAGACGGTATTTCGTCAGATTGGCATGTATCCGGTTCTTAAGTTTTGTCCGCTCCTGGGTGAAGATCATGCGCGTGCGCGGCAGGTCCCGCATATCACGCAGCTCCGCCGGCGGGATCCACACCGTCGGAAGGACGTCTGCACGCTGCAGTTTGTTTAAGCCGCGCGCGTCCAGGCTGTCCGTCTTGTTTACGGAACCTATCATCTTTTTCGCCTTCCCCGCATTTACCAGCCTCGGCTCCATACCGGCTTCTTCTATCTCGTCCACTATCCAGTACCAGTTGCCAATCGTTTCCACCGCAACGGGTGAACCCTTTTCGTACTGCAACAGGAATTCACGCAGTGCTCCGCGGGTATGCTCTATGCGTTTTTCCTGCAACAGGTTCCCGTTTCTGTCTTCCACTGAAGCAAGGGTGTATTTCTTATGCGAATCAAATGCTATATAATTCATAGTAACGCTGTGCCTCCTTAAACGCGGTTCGTATCTTCTGTCA
>MGUO01000168.1:0-782 GCA_001800015.1 Elusimicrobia bacterium RIFCSPHIGHO2_02_FULL_57_9 | reverse complement strand
TCTTCTGTCACAAGCAGATACTATTAAATGCGGAAGGGAGGCACAGCGCTTTCATAACATCACCCCTCCGGCAGCGTAAACCTTCCTTAAACTATTACCTGGCCGCGACCGCTTCTATTTCCACCAGCGCGGCTTTGGGGAGGGCTTTTACCTCTACCGTGGCCCGGGCGGGGGGATTCTTGGCGAAAAATCTGGCGTAGACCTCGTTCATCTGGGCGAACTGGGAGAGGTCGGCCATGTAGACGGTGGTCTTTAAAATGTTTTCCAGGGCAAGGCCCTGGGAGGCGAGTATGTTTTCCAGGTTCTTTATCACGGCTTCCGTCTGGGCCTTGATCTCGGCTGGGGCCATACTGCCGGTGGCGGGGTCGATCGGGAGCTGGCCGGAGATGAAGAGCAGTCCGGCGGCTTCCACGGCCTGCGAGTAGGGGCCTATGGCCGCCGGCGCTTTTTCTGTGGAGATTATTTTTTTCATGGTTATACCTGTCATTATATATTACAAATTAGGGCTGGCGGCGGCAAAAAAAACCACGTATACTATTACGGTAATTTCGAAGCGCGTACTGATCTCGCGGTTCTTGGTACAGGGTATGCAAAATAATCTGAAAAAACCGGGGGCTATCCTCGCCGCCGCGCTGCTCGTGTTCTTTACCGGCGGCTTCCTGCTGCTGGTGCATATCGGCGCAAGCGGGAGAACGGCCCCGGCAAGGCACTATGCCCCCGGCTACCGCGGCGCCTCCGTGGCCTCCTCCTCGTACCTGGAGGATTTCAAGCGGGGCGGGGAG
>MGUO01000167.1:3689-6079 GCA_001800015.1 Elusimicrobia bacterium RIFCSPHIGHO2_02_FULL_57_9 | reverse complement strand
TCTTTTTTTGATCCGGAGTATCGCCCGTCTATCCTTGTTAATGCTCAAGAATTGAAAGCCGCCAAGGACCGTATCGCCCAAAAAGATCCTTGGGCCACGAATGTTTTTTTGGATTTGCAGGCCAAAGCCGATCAAGCCCTGGCCTTATCGATTCCGGAAAACTACGTCTATGACCAGAAAAACTCGGACACTTACGGCAACCCCGGCGCGCACCTGGCCATCGCCTATAGCCTCACCGGCGACACCCGCTACGGCGAGCAGGCCAGAAAAATACTTGTGGGAATGGCGCGGGGTTTTACGGCGGATAATCCCTACATCATGCGCAATTTCTTCCTTGATTTCTCCGTAAGCATGCCCTCCTACGTCCATATTTTCGAGCTCCTGCACTCCGCCCTAACCCCTGAAGAACGCGAGCAAGTCGCCGCAGCGCTGTCGACCGCTGCGGAAAAAATCAAGAACAACGCCTACGGCGGGCCTGACGATCCCAAGGCGCATACTCCCCTCGGCAAGACGCAGCATGGCGAGAGCCACATGCGCTCCTTCCATAATACGGCCGTCTATTTGATAGGCGCCGCTTTAAACCGCGCTGATTTCAAGACTTGGGCGCTCGATGAACCGGATGGCGGGTTTAAAGCGCATGTGGAGCGGGGTTACGATACCGACGGTATGATCAACGAAGGCTCGCTGCATCATCAGCTATACGACCTAACCCCTTTGCTCCTGATGGCGCGCGCCGCGCAGCATAACGGGGACGACCTTTTTGATTACCAAGCCCCCAACGGCAACTCCTTGAAAAAATTTCTGGAGGCTCCCATCGCAATCGCCCGGCCCGATTTAACCGTCAATTCAACCGGCGACGGCCAGCCTGATGCGCTGGCTCTATTTACCGCGCTCTACAGCCTGGGCAACAGCCATTACAAAGACCCTGTCTTCTCATATCTCATCGCCATGCGACAGCCCGCGCCCGACCGCGCCTGGACCGCCTTGACCGAAGCCTTGGCCGTTTTCACCCCTCCCCCCGGACAATCTCGGCCGCCGCTTCCCGGGCCGACGCTGTATAAGTCGGGCTTGGCCATGATCCGCCAACATCCCTCTTCGGACTATTACGATCTGAAGAAAAATTCGCGTTGGGCGTTGCTTTCGGCGCAGAATCATAGCGATGCCCATCAAAACGCCAATCAGCTGGATCTGCAGCTCGGCATCGGGGATATTCCACTTTCCGTAAACGGCAACGATGATCCCTCGCGCGGCTATAATATTCTGACTTTAGACGGCCAAGTTCCCATGCGGTCTTGCGCAAAAAAAACTTATTGCGACAGCCGGCTGGGACAGAAAGCCGCCATTCAGATATGCGAAGGCGTGATGACGGGTGGGTACAAGGAAGACGGCTTAGAAAAAACCGCTCGCCTGCTTTTGGGCATCGGAACGCCCGAGGATCCCCGGGGTTATTTCATCGATATCGCCCGCATGCAGGCCGGCAAGGACAGCGCCGGCCGCCGCATCGGCTGGATATGGCATGGGCCGGTGGAGGCCGGCAGCGAAAAAACCGACTTGGCTTTCGCCCCCGTTCGAGTGGATGCGCAGAATCCGGCCTTGTTATTCGCTAAAAGCCTCCGCTTGGCCAAACCGACCGCGCAAGGCTTCAGCCTGCGCTGGGTATCATCGGACGGCAAGGCGGGCCTGGCAACCCACCTGCTTGGGGGCCGAAAGACGAACGTTTTTCTTGGCCGGGGGCCGCAAGAGGCTCCTTTCCTCCATGCCGAACGCGTGTTCCCCGCCCCGGAGGCCGCTGCAACGGCGTTCATCGCCGTTCATGAGCTTTATATAGGCGCAAACTCCGCGCTTCGGGCCGCCAATCTGCTCGATAACGATAGGGGGGCCGGCGTCATAGTTTCCGGCCCGAATTTTAGGGATTGGGCCACAGCCGCCTACGACGGAGCCAAGGGCCTTAAGGCGATCAACCCGGCCGATCTCAACGAATATTTTTTCATCAAGGGAAAATTCGGCTACGCCAGGATTTCAAAAGACTCCCTGGAAATTCTGGGAGACGGCGCCGCGGAGATCCAGGTTAAGGCCCCCCGCATAAAGAAGGTCCTCTACAACGGCAATCCCGTCCTCCGCTATGACAGCGACGGGGGTTATGTCCACGCCACGCTAAAGCCATGAATGAACTAAGGATACAGGTGCGGCTGCGGCGGTATTTTGTGTCTGGGTTTTTCATCCTCATCCCCATGGGGTTGTCGATAGTCGTGGTGTGGTGGCTGGTGTTCCTCATTGACGCCACCCTGGCGCCCGTGGTTGACGCCGCCTTGGGCTGGCATCTGCCGGGATTGGGACTGGTTACGGCCATCACCTTGATTATGGCCGCCGGGGCGCTGGCTTCGCATGTG
>MGUO01000167.1:0-3665 GCA_001800015.1 Elusimicrobia bacterium RIFCSPHIGHO2_02_FULL_57_9 | reverse complement strand
GCCGAGGGCGTACTCATGAGGCTGCCGGTGTTTAAATGGGTTTACAGCACCATCAAGCAGATGACGGAGGCGTTTTCGCCCGAGAATGGAACCAGTTTTAAAAGCGTCGTCATCGTGGAGCATCCCCGGCCGGGTTTCTATAGCTTGGGATTTGTCACCAAGGAAGTGGTTTTAGGGCTTGCCGACGGCAGCAGCAAGGCATTGGTGTCGGTATATATCCCGACCAATCACGTCTATCTCGGCGACGTCGTGCTGGTTCCCCAAGACCAGGTCATTGCGACGACCATCAGCATTCAACAGGGCATCCAGAGCGTGCTTTCAGCGGGCGCCACCCTTCCCGACCACATCGGCCCCAAGGCCAAGAAAGAATCCTAGTCAAAAAATGGTGGGCAGTATAGGATTTGAACCTATGGCCCCTGTCGTGTGAGGACAGTGCTCTACCGCTGAGCTAACTGCCCGGCGAGCTCATTATATCACAACTGGGTTATGCGCTGCTTGACGGTGCTAAGCGCGGCGTTATAATCGGACGGCAGTTTGCCGTCCAAAGGCCGGAGGATCTTGATTCTGTATGTCCTGCCCGCATTTTTGTCGATCAGAGCCTCTCTCATGAGACAATCCTTGCGGATATTTTGCCCGCCATTGCTAAACGCCCGAGGAGGATTTAGCGAGGTAATCATTTCTATGTGGCCGTGGTCCGCGTTGAAACTGCAAAGTCCAGCGCTCCAAATGATCATATCTCCTGTAGCCAGATCGGGCTTATTCTCCGGCGTGAGCGTCGGCACCTGGGCATAGCCCAGCTTGTGGATCGCACCCTTCTTATCTTGATCCACGAATAGGCCGAATTGATGGGCGCCGACCAAGGCCCAAGCCGGAACATGGTCCCTCCACCGAATCCCATAGCCCCACTCGGCGGCTTGGCGCACGGCGCGCAGACACAACCCCCATCTGCCCGTGGCCATGACCTTAAGCCGATCCAAGATGGCCGGTGTTCTGCCTAAAACAGACGAAACGGCGTCCCTGATTGTTTTGGAGGGATCCATCATAAATTGGCCGGCCCGCTCGTAAGCGCTATCCAAAAAACTTTGCTTTTGCGCAGGCCCGTTGCCGGCAATAGGCTTCGGCCTGGAATTCGTTTTCTCACCGGCCCAGAACTCCTGATTCAAAACCGGCTTTGAAGGAACTTCCTCCTGGGCGGATGACGCGTAACCGCGCGGCCCACCTTCGGGGAGCAAGACGGCCTTCTCTTGAGCCACGGCTACCGCATAAGTTTCAGACCCGTTTTCCTGGTGATCGTAAGTCCAATTAAGATTTTTGAGATTCTTTTCAACCTCTTCCAGGTGCTTAAATTTTTGAGGATTGATCTTGGTCATGCCCCGCTGCCGAATTGGCCAGGCGGCCTGGGCCTGGCCGGCGGCGATTAAACACGCCAAGAGGAGCTTATTCATAGCATCATATCCTTCTTGAACCGTTCATATTTGGTCAGAACCTCAACCACAAATTGTTGAGTTTCTTTAAAAGGAGGAATTCCGCCGTAATACAAAACTCTGCTTCGCCCGGCATTATAAGCGGCCAGCGATTTTTTAATTCCCCTCGTATCGCTCGGCAGAAAACGAAGCTGCGGCAAAGCCAATCCGGCGAATTCAGCCAAATGGTCTCTATAATGAAGGATGCCGAAATAAGTATTGGCGGCGGGGTCTTTAAGGAGCTCGACTATAGTCATCGAGTTATAAGGTTTTTTGTTTCTATCGGTCATGCCGAGATTATTGGCTATTTGGACAGCGGTCGCCGGCATAAGCTGCATAAGCCCGCGCGCGCCTTTTGGGCTGATAGCGTTAGGATCGCAGGCTGACTCCGCCATGATCATTGAAAAGACCCACCCGGGATATGCCCCGAACTTCCTTGAAGTATGATAAATAGCATCGGTCAGGGCCCAATTCCGGCAGCCTCGCTGGATTAACAGTTTCACCCTCTCTTCGCTGCCTCTGGGAGCGAAACGCCCGGCAGCGGGCGGGTGAATGAGCCGGCCCGGCCCAGGCACCGCCACCGCAGCGACTGGCCGGCGCAGAGCCGCTCCATCATAAATGCGCTTCTGCAAATCTCCCGAGGCGGCGGTCTGCGCCATGCCGCGCAGGGCTTGGCCAACCTTTTGGGCGTAAACGCGCCCTTGGCCGAGCCTTCTCGCATTGGCCGTCTGCTGGAGCTTTCGATCGAGCCAGCTATCAAATTCCGCCCGATTGGCGGCCTGCCCCGAGAGCGGGTTCTCGAACATTTCCCGGCGCAGCCGGCGCTCCCAGTCGATAAATTGAGACACTAATCCCCGAAGCCCGGACTTAGTCATGGGCACGAACGATCCTGAGCTCAGCCTATGGGAGGCCCTCTTGTGGATTTCCTGAAGTTCCGCAAGGTATTTTTGCCTTAAACTCTCGCGGCTGTCCTGGCTCAGGAACAGCCGCCAAGTTTCAATGGAATCAAGAAGAGCGGTTCTTATCGGACTGATGGGGCCCTGGTAATCAACAGGCAGATAAGCCCTTTCGCCGGGAGGGAGAGCTGAACGGCCCGCGGCGAAAGCCGCGTTCGCCAGGAAAAACATCAACGCCAGAATTTTGCCCATACGCAAGTGTAGCCTGATAAGGACCCATTCTATAAGGGTCTAAGGGCCCACGGGCGCTGGGGCCTAAAGTCCCATACTAAAAGATGCCGCGCACCAGACCGACGACGTTTTTTAGCGGAAGGAAATAAATTCTCTGTCCTTGGGCATCTTCCCAAACCGAGGAATCATCGGATTCATCGCGGTTGTCCCCCAGCACGAATAGACCGTCATCCGGGATTATCAGCGGCCCGAGATTATCCCCCTTCAGCCGCTCTCCCGCGCGCTTATACTGGATGTAGGGCTCGTCCAGCTCGCGGCCGTTGACAAACACCTTCTTTTCGCGCAATTCGACGGTTTGCCCAGGCAGGGCGATCACCCGTTTAACCATCTCCTTGGATTCCCCCGCCGGGGCGACAAAAACGATAAGCTCTCCGGCCCGCGCGGAACGAAAGCGCAGTGTCAGCTTATCCGCGAACAAGCGCCTGCCCACCGGCAGGGTCGGTTCCATGGAGGCGCTGGCAATATAAATAGGCTCGACCACCCAGAAACGCACGGGCAAAATCACGGCCAGGGCCAAGCCTAGAAGAAATAAAAAACGGGAAAATCCCATTATTTCTCTATGTGTAAATTTCGACGTCTCAAATGCTATATTAGCTTACATTATAAAAATGCGGCAGGGCTCAATTGACACGGTTATTGCCATTTAGCTATCATTTTATTCCTGCCATTGAGGATTTTCCCTGCATTTATTAAGGCAACGCGGGCGTAGTTCAATGGTAGAACACGAGTTTTCCAAACTCGTTACGTGGGTTCGATTCCCATCGCCCGCTCCAAATTCGGCAGGCAGGCTCGGTGCTGGGATAGCTCAGTTGGTAGAGCATCTCCATGGTAAGGAGAAGGTCGTGGGTTCGAATCCCATTCCCAGCTAGTTTTCAGGCGTAAAAATTGTTAAAATCAATATGAACATTTTTTGATCAAGGAGAAATATACATGGCCAAGGCAAAGTTTGACCGGAGCAAGCCGCACGTCAATATCGGCACCATCGGGCACGTGGACCACGGCAAAACCACTTTAA
>MGUO01000166.1:3765-10319 GCA_001800015.1 Elusimicrobia bacterium RIFCSPHIGHO2_02_FULL_57_9 | reverse complement strand
CTCCCACCGAGATCGCGGGCCGCAAGGAAGACTCGGATTGCAGCTGCATTTTCCCATCCGCGGAGAGCATCCAGAGGCCGACGCGGTCGATGTTATTGGTTTTGCGCGGCGCGTTGGCGAAGGAATTTTTGCCGTAGAGGCGGCCTATGATGTAAGCCGCGTTGATGTCCAACCCCAGCCCTGGGGTGCTGTAGCGCCCGGCCCCGCGGTAGGCGGTAGGCGTTAGCACGACTCCTGAAACGGCTGCCGGTGGGATGACGCGTTTGACCGTGGGGCTGGACAGCGCCACGATCTTTTCCGCCACGTAGAAAACCAGGCGCACTTGCGAGGTTGAAGCCGCGATCGTTGTAAATTCCGGCGTAACGGGGGAACCGGGAATTTCATAGAGCGACGGGTTGACTTCGTGAAAAATTCCCAAGGACATCAGGTGGTCGACATCCGAGTTAATGTCAGAGCGCGTGTAAAGCGAGCCGCGCGAGCCGCGCACCTGCTCGCGCCAGGCAGGATCGGCGGCCAGGCGGCCCGAGGAAAAGAATAGGATTTCCCCCAGCACCCAGGGCCCGCGGTCCAGGGACAACTGAGTTCCTAAATTGATCTGAGCGGCCGAGGTCGAAACCTGGGCCTGAGCCTTCGGCGCAAGCCCGGCCAGCAGGCCGGCGGCTAGAATCAGGATGTTAACCAAGGCAATAATGGGTAAACCAAGAGATTGGCGTAAATTCCGGCCCCAAGATCGTCCGCGACCACGCCCAGCCCCCCGGGCAAGTTTTCGAGCCTTCGCACGGGCCAGGGCTTAAGCGAGTCGAGAATACGGAACAAAACGAAAGCCGCGCCCAAGGTCCAAGGGTTTCGAGGCAGGAAAGCAATAGCCGTCCAGAAGCCCGCCATTTCATCCAGCACGATACGGGAGTCATCATGGTTGCCAAGGACTTTTTCCGCCCGGCCGCAGAGCCAGCAAGATAAAAGCGCGGCCGCGATCAAAAAAAAAGAAAAACGGATGGATCCCTCGGGAAGAACCGGCGTCACAAGCAACCCTTCGATCGTGCCGATCAACCCGGCTCCTGTTCCAATGCGTAATCGAGGAAACCGCAAAACTTCAAACAACTTCAACGGAATATAGCTTAAATAGAGTCCAGTGGCAAGCATGACGGCTAAGCGGTCTGCCGCCGCTTTTAACCCCATGATTTTTCAAGAGCTTCCCGCGATTGGCGGAAATAGTGATAAGCGGAATTCCAAGCCGCTATGACGCAGATAACCGTGAGGTAATAGGGCAGGCTCATCAGCCAGCCGGCAACCGGGTCCATATGCTCAGAGACTATTAGAACGGCGATCATGGCCAGCACGCAGACGCTCTGAATTCCCATTTTCAGCTTTCCCCACGGCTGCGCGCCGGGAAGCTTTCCATAGGCGGTATTGAGGAGGCGCAGGCCGTCGATGAGCAGTTCCCGCGCGATGATCAGGAAAACGCCCCAGTGCGGAACGTTTAACTCGGTTCTGGTCAAGGCGATGAGAGCGCCCACAATGAGAATTTTATCGGCGATAGGATCGGCGACTTTGCCGAAAGGGCTGATGCTTCGCGTTATGCGGGCCAGCCTGCCATCAATAAAGTCGGTGATGACGGCGGCCAGGCAGAGAAAAAAAGCGATGAGATGATAGAGCGATTCTCTATGCAGCAGGGCGGGAAACATGGCCAACGCCAACGCGATGCGCAGCATTGTCAGCCGGTTGGCCAGGTTCATGGGGATTCGATATTGTAATAGCCGGCTTGGTCCTGCGCCGGAAGTTTGTAGGGAAGCCCGTTGAGGGACAATTTGAGCCTATCCGGCGTAGGCGTGAGCAGGGAGATCGTTTTGCGGGCTTTCCACTCCTGCCGGGAGTTTTTAGGAGCGCGTCCTTCGAATTTGGGTTCTCCGTCAATTTTAAGGCTGACCCAAGAATCATCCCTGAATTCAATGAGCAGGCGGGGCCCGGCCTGTTTTTGCACGGGGGCCAGGGCCGGCGGCACTGCGGGCGGCGCCGGGACGGATGGAGTTTCTTTCTTGCCGCTGAGCGCCCATAAAAATATTAAAAAACCGGTCAGAATGGAAAGAAGGAAAACGACAGTGAAGATCTTCGATTTTGGAGCGGGGAGATCCTGATGCGGCGCTTGAGGAGGAAGCTTGGGTGCGGCGGGCCCCATTTGCTGGAGCGCGCTGTTCCAAAGAGGCTCGAATTCCATGTCCAAATAATCGCAATAATTCTTAAGAAAGCCGCGCAAATAGGCCGGGGCAGGCAGCTCGTCGAAGCGGTTGTCTTCAATGGCTTCCAGAAATTTCTTGGGAATGCGGGTGTGTTGGCTGATAACATCCACCGTCAATCCCTTCTTAACCCGGATGGATTTAAGCGCGGCGCCGACTTCGGCTCTGGCGCCGGAGACTTCGCTCATTTTTTTGATCCTTCCGCATCCGATCCCAGTCGCGGCGGCTTGAAGTTTTTGAAAACATCGGCCCCCGTTGGAGGGGTAAATTGAAAGCGTTCTTCGGCCATGGGCGGGTTGTAGCGGATATTCGACAGAACCGAACGGATCTTCATGGAACCGGCCTTGAGTTCGGTTTCCAAGGGAAAGAAATTGCGCGTGGAAACAGTCAGCTTTAAAAGATAATCTCCGGTTTGCGCGCCCGCCTTGGGGCGCAGCGCAAGTTCGAAATTCCTATGACCGGCCCCAGCCGATTCGCTGGCCACGCTGACATCGTAACGTTTCAAAAGTTCCCCGTAATTTCCAAAATCAAGCAAACCCGCGGCCGAAGGCTCCGAACTGCGCCATTGCTCAAGATTGGTCTGAATCACCTGGTTGGTCGAGCGGCGCCAAATCCAAAGCCAGTTTCCGTCGCAGACGATGGTTTGAGGCTCGGGACGCTTATGCTCGATATGAAGCAGTTTCGGCTTGCGGTATTCCAGAGTCCCTTCCAGCGATTGGGCCATGCCCGATTGCTCGAAATTCACGGATTGGCGGAAGTCGGCCGAAAGGGATTTTAGATTTTTATCGATCTCCTCGAAGCGCTGCAAAACCAGCGCCGTGGTGATGGGGCCGGTGGGCGCGGCAAGTCCGGGCAGCGTATAGGGGTTTGTGGATACGGCGGCGCTGGCAAACGCAGGAGAAAATGCGATAAGCAAAAATAATCGTGTCGTCTTTTTCATTTTATGGGAACCTGCGGAAAATGCTGCCGCAAATAAGCCTCGATGGAGTCATAATTGATTTCCCAGCGATTGGACCCCTCCGGCTTATATATCATTTCCTTGATTTCAAGCAAGCTCAATAGGTTGGTCGCGCGGGCGGATGAGCCGAATTGGGATTTAAGCAGGTCTTGCGAAATGCGGCGCCGCTCAAGAACCAGCTTCAGGGCCTGCGAGAATTCCAGAGGCTCGACGCCGAAAGATGAGAGGTCCGCCTCTGCGGTCTTGGCCATGGTTTCCAGCAGAGGATAGTCGGGTTTGCCCTGCTTAAGCAGATATTCGCTGACCGCCTTGATTTCATCCTCGCTGACATAGGCGCCCTGGCAGCGCTCCGGTCTTTGGGCGCCGGCGGCCAGATACAGCAGATCTCCTTTGCCCTGCAGGGACTCGGCGCCGGTGCAATCCAGGATAACCTTGGAGTCGACCTTGGAGATAACCTGCAAAGCGAGGCGAGCGGGCAAATTGGCCTTAATGACGCCGGTGATGATGTCGACCGATGGCCTTTGGGTCGCCAGCACCAGATGAATGCCGACCGCGCGCGCCATCTGGGTCAGGCGCTGAATCGAATCTTCGACGCTGTCCTGGGCGATCAGCATGAGATCGGCCAGCTCGTCGATGACCACCACGATGAAGAAAGCCCGCGGCTTGCCGCGCTTATCCGCTTCTTTATTGTACGAGTCTATATTGCGAACGCCGAAAAGCTGGAACTCTTCATAACGGCGTTCCATCAGCTTGACCAGCGCCGTCAGGGCTTTGGAGGCGTCCTTGGGACTAGTGACCACGGCGACCTTCTCGGCCGGGGCCGTGGGGTCGAAAAGATGGGGTATGCCGTCGTAAAAAGTAAGCTCCAGGCGCTTGGGATCGATCATCAGGAATTTGACTTCGTCGGGCCGGGCGCGGAAAAGAATGGATAATATTAGGGAATGGATGGTCACCGATTTGCCGCTGTTGGTCGCCCCCGCGATCAGAATGTGCGGCATTTTTTGAAGATCGGCGGACCGGGGCTCTCCGGCCGAGGAAAGGCCCAGCGCGAAAGAAAGAAGCGGGGCTTGCGGGGGAAGTGCGGCGGTGGATTCCAGAATTTCCCGCAAAACCACCATGGCGGGCTTGTGGTTGGGAATCTCGATGCCCACCGCGGCTTTTCCGGGAATCGGGGCGATGATGCGTATGCCTTTGGCTTTCAAGGCCAGGGCCAGGTCGTTTTCCAAAGCGACAATCGAGCTAACTTTAACCCCGGGCGCCGGGCTTAGTTCATAACGGGTGATCACCGGCCCCGGCGCATAGCCGCTGACCCGGGCCTCAACGCTGAAACTTTTAAGGGTCCGCTCAAGGTCCGAGACGGCCGCGGCGATCTCGTTATCGGAGGGTTTGCCGCGGTCTTTGTCCGGCAGCGGCTCGCGCAGGAGATTAACGGGCGGAAGCTTGTAATCGGCGTGGGGAGAGCCTGGGGACGGATGCCCCCGGTGCTGAGCGGCATCTGGAGATGTTTTGCCGCTCAGCGCCGCGGGTTTGTCTTCGATTTTTTTCGGCGGTCCTAAGGGTTGCGGTTGGGAACCGGATTTACCGCAAGCAGGCGCTTGGACCGTCGCTTGCCTCCACTGCGCCTGCATATCCCGCCGCGCGCGGCGCCAGTTCTGAAAATCATCAATCACGATGCGGCCGAAGGCCGTTGTTACTTTCGACCAGCGGACGGCGAAAACGGCCTGCAAAGCGAAGAGCAAGGCCGCCGCAGCCAGGGCGTAGCAGCCGAAGCTTCCCAAGGCGGCGGTCAGCTGAGATTGCAGAGTAAAGCCCGCGATCCCCGCCCCCAGCAGTGTGGCGGCCGCCAACAACGCCGACAGCGAGGCGGCCGCGGTCGTCGTCCAGCCCGAAGGCTTTTCGCTGAAGTAGCGCAGCAGGCTATGGATCAAGAGCAGGGGCAGAATATAGGCCGCGGCCCCAAAAGCTCCGTGCACCAGGTTATAAATCCAATGGCCGACCGCCCCGGATAATTCGGGAAAAACCAACAGCCAGGAAAGATAGAGGGTCCCCGCCAGCCCTCCGATCCATCTCATGGCGGAAAGCAGCCCGCCCTTTATTTTTGCGGCGTTCTGAGACCTTCTAGCGTAGCTGCGGCTTAGGGAGTGCCTCATCGGCTCCGTTAAGGGCGCGAGATGAGAAATAGATCCTGCCCGGCTTTAACGGGTTTGCCGTTTTCGAGCAGCACTTTGAGAATGGTGCAAGGAAATTCCGCTTTAATTTCGTTGAACACTTTCATGGCTTCGACCATGCACAGCAATTGCCCGGCCTTAATCACATCCCCATCTTTAACGAACGGGGGACTGGAAGGCGATGGGGCGCGGTAGAAGATCCCCATCATGCTCGACTTGATCGTGACCGCGCCGGAAGGGATGCTATCCGTTGCGCTTTGGGAGGGCGCGGTGAATACCGGCACCGCAGCGGGCGCCGGGGCTTGAGCCTTGCGCCTCACCATGCGTAGGTGCAACCCCGAGTCGTTCAGCTCGAGGCTCTCCAGATTGTGCCGGGTCATGAACTCGTAGACCGCCTTAAGCTTGGGCAAAACGCCGTTGGTCTTTTGGGTTTTTATTTTACCGTCCTCTGCTGCCTGAGCGATGCTCCCGTCCCCTGCTGGGAGGGCCGTCGCGGCGCGGCGGACGCGAGTAGCCGCCCCCTTCGTTTTCCGAGCCCGGGGACAGCACGGCCTTTCGCGAAAGGCGGATTTTTCCTTCGCTATCGACCTCAAGAACTTTGACTTCGATCTGCTGGCCTTCCTTAAGCACGTCGGTGACCCGGGCGACCCTTTGCACGTCAATCTGGGAGATGTGCAGCAGGCCCTCCTTGCCGGGGAATATCTCCACGAAGGCGCCGAATTCCTTGATCGAAACCACGCGGCCTTTGTAGATCTTTCCCACTTCCGCTTCCAGGGAAAGGGCCTCGACTTCGGCCTTGGCCTGCTCGCAGCCGACGGGATCGGTGCCGGCGATATAAACGGAACCGTCGTCTTCCACGTCCACCTGGACGCCGTAGGTCTCGATAAGGCGGCGGATGTTCTTGCCGCCGGGGCCGATGAGGGCTCCGATTTTGTCGACCGGGATTTGCAGGCGCATCAGGCGCGGGGCATATCGCGACAGATCCTTGCGGGGCTGGGCTATCGCGGCGTTCATTTTATCGAGGATGAACAGCCGGCCCCGTTTGGCCTGCTCAAGAGCCTCCTGCAGTATCTTTATGGAAAGGCCCTCGACTTTCATGTTCATCTGAAAGCCGGTGATGCCCTGAGTCGTGCCGGCGACCTTAAAGTCCATGTCCCCGTTATGGTCTTCGATGCCGGCGATGTCGGTGAGCAC
>MGUO01000166.1:0-3737 GCA_001800015.1 Elusimicrobia bacterium RIFCSPHIGHO2_02_FULL_57_9 | reverse complement strand
CGTACTTCTCGCCCTCAAGCACCAGGCCCATGGCGATGCCGGCGCAGGCTCCCTTCATGGGAACGCCGGCGTCGAAAAGGGCCAACGAGCCTCCGCAGACCGAGGCCATGGAGGATGAGCCGTTGGATTCAAGAATATCCGAAACCAAGCGGATGGTGTAGGCGAATTCGTCTTCCGGGGGCAGCAGCACGGCCAGCGAGCGCCGGGCCAAAGCCCCGTGTCCGATTTCGCGGCGGCCGGGCCCGCGTTCGGGCCGGACTTCGCCGACGGAGAAGGCGGGGAAATTATAATGCAGGAGGAATCTCTCCTTATATTCGCCCTCCAGCACGTCCATGATCTGCATGTCGCCCGGCGTGCCCAGGGTCGCGGTGACCAGGGCCTGGGTTTGTCCCCGGGTAAATACCGTCGAACCATGCACGCGCGCAAGCACCGGGAGCATGATGTTGATCGGCCGGATTTCGTCGAATTTTCGGCCGTCGGGGCGAACTCTGTCCACTAAGGTCAGAGTTCGGCTTTCATTGTAAAGGAGGTCCTCGATGATCGACGAGACGTATTTAACGCCATTGGCCAAATTGGGATCGGCGGCCGCTGACTTTTCGATTTCTTCCTTGATCTTTTCCTTGAGCCCGTCGACGATCTCATCGAGCCCGGCTTTATCCAGCTTGGCGCGCAGGCCTTTCTTGATGGGTTCAAGCGCCCGTGAGGCCGCGAAGTCGATCACGGCTTGCGGTATGGCAGGCGCGCCCGCCTCGCGCTTGGCCACCTCGCGTCCGGCGGCTTGAGAGTCCTCGATGAGCTTCTGCTGAAGAACGCAAAGCTTGTCGATAGCCTCCGACGCCACCTTAAGGGCTTCCACGAAAATCTCTTCCGAGATTTGATTGGCGCTGCCCTCCACCATCAGCAGGGCGCCTTTTTTGCCGGCGACGACCAGTTCCAACTCGGCCGTTTCGCGTTCTTCGAAAGTCGGAAACAGCGTGAAAGCGCCGTTGATGCGGCAGATGCGCACCGCGGAAACAGGGCCGTTCCAAGGGATATCCGAGAGCATCAGAGCCGCCGAGGCGCCGGTGATGGCCAGCACGTCGGCGTCGTTCTCGAGATCGGAGGAAATAACCACGGTCTGCACCATGGTTTCGTAATTCCAACCGCTCGAAAAAAGCGGGCGTATAGGCCGGTCGACCAGGCGCGAGGAGAGGATTTCTTTTTCGCGCGGGCGGTTCTCCCGCTTGAAAAAGCCTCCGGGGATTCTGCCGGCGGCGTAGGTGCGCTCGCGGTAATCCGAGGTCAAAGGGATGAAATCGACGTCTTTGGGAGTCCAGCTCGCGGTGGCCGCGGTCAGAATGACGGTTTCGCCGAGATGCGTCGTAACCGAGCCGCCCGCCTGCTTGGCGAGGGTTCCGGTCTGCAAAGAAACAGTCTTTCCTCCTACAGTTTCCTGTAGGGCGATTTTTTGAAGGGCCATGGAGTTATTTCCTCAGTTCGAGCTGCTTGAGGATGTCGCCGTACCCTTTAAGGTCGCTCTTTTTCAGATAGGCCAGAAGGCGGCGGCGCTGCCCGACCAGCCTAAGCAGGCCGAGTTGGCTGGCGTAATCTTTTTTGTGGGTTTTAAGGTGGCCGGACAGATATTTGATGCGTTCCGTAATCAAGGCGATTTGCACGGAACTGTTTCCGCTGTCCCCAGCGTGTTTTGAGAATTTCTTAACAATTTCTTGTCTATTTTCTTTAGTTATCATGGATAAATTGTATTAATTTGGACCCCCTTATGTCAATTCAAGCGGGGCCTTAGCAGGGCATTGGCCTTGAGGTAGCGGTGTATCGCAGCGGCAACCACGGCATGCCCTTGCGCCGTCCAGTGTCCGTCCGTCTTAAAATACAGATTGATATCGGGTTGTTTCAAAGCGGCCTGCTTTAGCGCGGGGGCAAGGTCCAGCAGCTTGATGCCGCGTTGGCGGCAAAAGACCGCCATAAACTCGTTAAAGACAAAAGGATCGAATTTTTGACCTGAATACTTTTTGAGCTGCTTAAAGTGGACATCATATACTTGATCATGGGAAGGGATGAGAAGCAACACGAATTCGCGGCCCTCCTTCCTGAGTTGGACATTGAAATCGTCGATGATCTCGGCTGTATGCTTCCAGGCCGGCAGGAATTTCTCATCATAAGCGAGGAAATCGCCGCCTGGTCCCGCGCCCATAATCCCCATGGCGCTCAGCCAGTGCGTCGCTGTTTGCGAAAGACGGGCCGGCCGGCGGATGAAATTATAGAGGACCGAATGTTCGCAGAGATACCGTTTGATGGGATATAATAGACTGCTTTTCTTGACGACGGTGACCGTCCTTGACTGGATTCTGCTTTCCGATTCGATATCCATCGCGATGCAGAATCCCATCAGCACGAGCTGCAATCCCTTTTCATTCTTGAAAAATTGATCATAGATTCTCAAATAGCTGCGCAGCAGCCGGCCCTGCAGCCCTGCATTATAGACGCGGTATGGGGGCTGCTCCGGCTTAAGCAAGCGTTCAAGTTCCTTCGGGAAAGCCGAGAACTGTTCTACGCCGTAGCCTTCGGTGAACGAGTCTCCCAGAATAACGAGGGCATTGCGCGACGGCTGCGGGTATTCGAAATCCCGGAATCCTTTCGAGTTGATTTTATAAGTCACGTCCCATTCAATCCGTTTCCAACGCTGGACTTGGTTGGGCTCATAAACCAACTCTCCGTTTCGAAGGCGCAGGTCCACGTCCAAATAGGTCTTACCTGTAAAATAGCGAAGACCGAGCTCAATCGTAAAAAGGCCTGCTAAGGTGAAGCCTAGCAGCAAGAGACTGTTGAGAAAAATCTTGGGGAGCATGCGTCTGATGGGTGCCATAATACTAAATTACCGGCGCAGCAAAAGGCTTAGGGCCGCAGCCACGGCCCTCTGCCGCACCGCTTCCCTGTCTCCTGCAAGCCGCAGCACCTTATGGGAGACCGTCCGTCCGGGGCCGGATAAGCCTATAAAAACCAATCCCGCCGGCTTGGCTTTGGACCCTCCCCCAGGGCCCGCGATGCCGGTGATCGACAGGCCCAAAGACGCTCCGCAAAGGCGGCGCACGCCCTCGGCCATTTCCTCGCTGCATTGGCCCGAAACCGCTCCATGCTTGGCTAAGGTTGAGGCGGCGACGTTCAACAAGCTCATTTTAAGGTCGTTGGAATAGGCCACTACGCCGCCCAAAAAATAGTCGGAACTTCCCGGCACCGCGGTGATTCTCGCGGCCAGCATCCCGGCCGTGCAGGATTCAGCCGCGGCCAAGGTCATGGCCTCGGCTTTCAAGCGCTTTCCCACGACTTCTTCCAGGGTTTGTTTCTGTTCGCCGAATATGTAGGATCCTACCGCTTTGTAAATGCCGTCGCGCAAGGCTTTGAGCCCCCGCTCGGCCTGGGCGCGCGAGGGGGCGGTGAGCGCGGCGTGGAAATCCACCTGCCCCGAGAGGGAAAGAATGGTGAACCGGGCTTGCGGCCCGGCCGAGTCGATCACGGGTTTAAGTTTTTCATCGGCGAGGGATTCGCTGATTCCGGTGAGATGCACGGTTAGGGATTGCGAGGCCGATCCTTTGGCATAATTTTTTTTCAGATAAGGCAGCACCTGATGCTCAAAAATCGGCCGGAGTTCGCAATAGGGGCCGGGCAGAAGCACAACGGTTTTTTTAGACCGCCCGGCAATAACCAGCATTTGTCCGGGCGCCGACCCCGTCTTATTAGGG
>MGUO01000165.1 GCA_001800015.1 Elusimicrobia bacterium RIFCSPHIGHO2_02_FULL_57_9 | reverse complement strand
TTGCAGCACATAGCTTCTGCCCGAGACAAGGCTTGAGTTAAGCGAAGCGTGCGAGGCGCTCCACGCGGCCGTGCTGCCCGAGTTGGCGTTAAACCAGGCCAGGTTTTCGTCCGTGATATTAAACGCGCCCAAAATTTGATCCCAATACTTGGCCGCGGTCTTATCCAAAATGCGCAGCTGCACGCCGCCGGAAGCCAGGGCGGCGATGCCCGCGGAAACGTCGGGGCCGTCGTAGGCGATGCCCGTCAAGGGGGAGAAGGTATTGTGATAAGCTCCCGGCGCCCCGCCGTTAAAGGCCGTGATCGCGGCCGTCGATGTGGTATCGTCGTAAAGGAACTGAACCTGCGGCACCGCGGCGTAATTCTCCACATTGCCCGCGTAATCCGTGGCCTTGGAGCGCAGCAGGTATTTTAAGCCGCTGTTCAGGCCCGGGGTATTGAAACTCCAGGTTCCCGAGGAATAACCGACGAAGCTCGTCGGACGGAACTCCTCGACGGCGGAATCAAAGAGCGCGCCGGTGAAATAGTTGGTGGCGGGTCCTATGACCTGGCCGAGAGACAAGCCCACGCTCTGAATCGGAGCCGAGGCCGAAAGCGAGCCGGCCGTTCCCGCAATTTGGCTCAGCGCTGAAATGACCTGGCTGCCGTCCGGGCTCTCCACGCGCGAATCCGGCAAGTCCGTGGCATAGGTGAAGGTGAAGCTGGAGATCGCCGATTGGTTGGTGGCCGCGTCGAAGGATTGGGCTGTGACCGTGTAGGTGGTCCCGCTGACCCAGGTCGGCGTGGAGCTGTAGGTCCAGGGCGACACAGACCCCCCCACCGTGATCCAGGTCGGGACCGTGTCGCTCCAGGCCGTCCCGGTCCAGTCCTGGGTCGCCGTGGAAATGCGGATCTTGACCTGCGTCACCATCCCAGGCGAGGTGTCCGATGAATTGCCCGTGATGGTCAGCGGCGTATTATAGAAGGGCGTACTGGGATTGCCGATGCTCACCGCGGGGTTGGTGATGTCGTATATGAACTGGCCGATATCCTGGCCGCTGCGGGGGTTGCCCGCGCGGTCGATGCTCAGGGCGTAGACCCGGTAGATCTTGCCGTCTTCACGGTTAAACGCGCCGGCAAAATCGCGAGTCCAGTTGCCCGATCCCGAGCCGGGGAAGGAGGCCGGCGTGGTGGTGGACATGTAAACGGGCGCCGCGCTCGTAAACATCCCGCCCAAGCCGCTCAGCCAGGATGAGCCTACCCCATTATTAGAGGAGACCGCCACTTGCAGGGTGCGCACGCCCGCCGGACTGTCGGTAGCCGTGCCTGTGATGGCGGCGACCCCGGCATTGATCCAGGCCGCCGGACTGTCGGTAGCCGTGCCTGTGATGGCGGCGACCCCGGCATTGATCCAGG
>MGUO01000164.1:381-795 GCA_001800015.1 Elusimicrobia bacterium RIFCSPHIGHO2_02_FULL_57_9 | reverse complement strand
GCAGGATGGGCACCTGGGACTCGCGGTTGCGGCCCTCATAGCCTTCGGCGATGTTGAAGATGATGTCGACCCGGCTCGAGAGCGAATCGAGCTGCTCCAGCAGGCAACGCGCGTTGCCGATCCGCACGACGGTGTGGCCGCCCTCGATGAGCGCTTTTTCGATATGCGTGACGGTTTCTTCGTGGTCGAATTCCGCGTTGAGGTCCGGCGGATCGCCCGGCTTCAGGGGCGCTTCGGTCTTCACGTTGTAGGTCATGCCGACACGGAATCCCATCACCGGCTCCCGCGGGCTCTCTGGGCACAAAGAAACAGGGACCCTCGCACGAAGAGCCCCTGTGAACGTCCGCTAAGTTGTGTCAAGTGTGACGCGCCGGCCGCTAAATCACCGCGCGCGATCCACCACAGATCGCGCCG
>MGUO01000164.1:206-348 GCA_001800015.1 Elusimicrobia bacterium RIFCSPHIGHO2_02_FULL_57_9 | reverse complement strand
TTCATTGTCACTGTAATTTGTATCATACCTGCTCCGGAGCGTCAAGAACATCTCGAAGGTTTTCTAAAAATGTTTCCCGCAGCGTGAAAAAGATTTCGCGGATTGAAAAACCGTCGTCGTGATGCTACCATCGACACCGTGA
>MGUO01000164.1:0-99 GCA_001800015.1 Elusimicrobia bacterium RIFCSPHIGHO2_02_FULL_57_9 | reverse complement strand
CGCCGGGGCGCCGCGTTCATCAAGGAGTTGAAGTTCGACCGCGCCTTCACGTCGGAACTGCAGCGCGCGCAGGAAACGCTGCGGATCGTCCTGGAGACG
>MGUO01000163.1 GCA_001800015.1 Elusimicrobia bacterium RIFCSPHIGHO2_02_FULL_57_9 | reverse complement strand
CACGCATGGGGCCGTGCTCGGCGCCAAGATCCAACATGGGCACATGCGGACTCATGCTATGGCCTTGTCCTTGAAAGAGTCG
Source organism: Elusimicrobia bacterium RIFCSPHIGHO2_02_FULL_57_9 (assembly GCA_001800015.1). Classification (GTDB taxonomy): domain Bacteria; phylum Elusimicrobiota; class Elusimicrobia; order UBA1565; family UBA9628; genus O2-02-FULL-57-9. The sequence continues at coordinate 6,038 of MGUO01000163.1, read as the reverse complement.
TAGGTTTTGGCACCCGTGCGCTGTTCGACAGGGAGGGGCGCCTCTTCGTCAATATCCAGACAGCGGAGCTTTCCCGTGTGCGAATCAAGCTGATAGCGAAATCCGCTTTCTGGACAGCGCATGACGCCGTCAGCGGAAGGATTGCGCAAAACGTGGCCGTGGCGGCTCATCCAGCCCTTCTGGCGAGCCGGGTTGCCCATCACCAACCCGTAGTCGGGGATGTCATTGACGACCACGGCGCCGGCCGCCACGAAGCAATAACGTCCCAAGGTGGCGCCGCAAACGATGGTCGCATTCGCGCCTACGGTTGCTCCTCGTTTAAGGATCGTTTCCTCATAAAGGGAATGGCGATTGACCTGTGAGCGGGGATTCGTGACATTGGTGAGTACGCAGGAAGGCCCTAGAAAAACGTCGTCCTCGATGACGGTGCCCGTGTAGAGGGAAACATTGTTTTGAATTTTAACATTATTGCCGATGACTACATCATTGGCCACGTGGCAATTCTGGCCGAGAATACAGCTGCGGCCGATGCGGGCTCCGGAGAGGACATGGCAGAAGTGCCATATCTTTGTGCCCGGACCAATCTCGCAGGGCTCATCGACACATGCGGATTCGTGGACCTTGACTTCCTTGGCCAGCCACTCCGCTTTAAACATGCGGTTCATACCAGAGCTTTATCGCGAATCACATTGGCCGCCAAGGGATGGCAATCTCCCCTCATGCCGTTGGGCGCGGCATGCCGAATTTCATGGACAATTTCTATGCTGGGACGGGCATCGGTTGGGCCGAATCCTCGACCTTGCAGTATCTCTCGGTAGCTCTCCGTGTGCAAATCGGAGAATCCATCCGAGAATTCGATTTCCTGCCCATCCATTTTCAAGGAACGGAACGTGGCCGGACGGCCCGGGGCCGGCGGGACCGGCAAGTCCTTGCGGTCCACGGATAGGAACCAGCGAACCCGTGCGTTTTCGAGCTCCAAATATCCGGCAGCCTTCCGTGGAGAATGCATATGCACGATATTGGCGACCGGCAGGCCGAAGCACCAGGTCAGCATATCGAAGAAATGAATCCCAATGTTGGTGACGAGGCCCCCGGACTTAGCGACATCTCCCTTCCAAGAATAGTGATACCAATGGCCGCGCGATGTGATGTATGTGAGATCCACATCGTGCTTGTGACCGATGCCTTTGCTCAACACCTGCTCACGCAGGGCCTTGATGGCTGGATGCAGGCGCAACTGAAGAATCGTGTGAATGCGCCGGCCGGTCTCCCGCGAGACGCTTTCCAAGGCATCCAGATTCCAGGGATTTAAGACCAACGGCTTTTCGCAAATGGCATCGGCGCCTACCCGCAGCGCAAAGCGCACGTGAGCGTCATGCAGGTAGTTGGGAGAGCAGATCGAGACATAGTCCAGCGCCATGCCCCGATTATGCCGGAGCAAATCAACATGCCTGTCGAAACGCTCGAATTCAGTGAAGAAATCGGCATCCGGGAAATAGGAGTCGATGATGCCGATGGAATCGCTGGGATCAAAAGCCGCGATGAGGGAGTTGCCCGTGTCGCGAGTGGCTTTCATGTGCCGCGGAGCGACGAATCCGGCCGCGCCTATGAGTCCGAAATGTTTCATACTTTCTTACCGCCTCCTTGCCCAGGCGTCTAAAAATAACGCGACGAATGCTCCGACAAGCAAGCCCATGACCCCAACGATCATCAGGATTGATACTGTATGCCGTCCGAGCGGCCGCAAAGATACAAGAGGTTCCTGGATCACCCTGATGTTTTGCACGCCGTCTTTTAACAGATTCAGATTTCCTATCTCAACGCGACTCTCGGCAATGCCGTTTTTCAGATTGCTGATCGAATTTAAAAGATTTTCTCTCTTGCTCTTTAGTTCGGATAATGCATTTTGCAGCTGGGTGAAATAACCAATATTCTGTTGTATCGTGGTGGTATAAAGCAGGGACGAAATATCATCCCTATTTTGTTTTTGGTCGAACAAGGCCTCTCTCTTTATGAGCAATTTTTCGGAATTGGTCTTTGTTTCCTTGAGCTCCTCGATTAGCTGTCGCTCCCTATTAGTTGTTATCTTGACTTGCTCATTCATCAGCCGCATCTCATTTTCTTTCGTGCCAATTTGGCTCAATACGATTTTAATCTTGTTTTCGATTCTATTTTGTTTGCTTTCTATGACTTGCGCGTAGTTGCTTTTCAGCGCTTCCAATAATTTGATCAGCGCATTCCTGCCGATATCAGTCTTGCGCGCGGGCTGTCTAGTGCTGACCCTAACCAATTTGGTGTCTTTGGGTTGAGAGACGTCGAGCTGAAAAAATTTCTCGGGGATGTCCAACTCTTTGACAATTCGCGCGGTGAAAGCGCCGGATTCTATTTTCCCTCTTAGGTTGCCTACGGAATCCAGGTCCACCCCGCCGGTGATAGCTCCCACGGTGGGCTCGATGAGCATGGTGGGGGGCTCGATGACCATGGAAACCTCGTATACTCTGGGCGCGAGAAAATTCCATATCGGGAAAAGCATGGAAACAATAAAAACAGCCAGAACGATTATCTTTCTTTTCGTGATGATCTCAATACACTGGATTAGATCGATTCCATTTTCTTCCTGGGGACTCTCCCGGAAGAAGTGTCGCGTTACAATTTCGGGATCTTGCTCTCTCACAGGCATAGGAACCTCATATTAGAGATCAGGATAGTGTGAAATTCCGAATGGCATTGAAAACATTGGGCCTGGATTGGAATTGCAGGATTATACCATAATAATGTGGCGCTATTGTACTACTAACCCGTCACTTCTTGTTTTCCCGCGAAGAAATTACGCGTTCACCGTCTGAAGCTGCTCCAGTGTGACGCGCTGTGTGGTCAGAATACCGGCGATAAGATCGCGGCCGCCAGCGGTGAGAACGTAGCGATGACTGGACGTAACCTTTCTGATGAGGCCGTGAGCGCGAAGCATGCGAAGCTGTCGCGTGACCCTGGCGCTGCGTCGTTTCTTTTCCAGCGGGACTTGAGTGGGCTGATCGTAGAGGTGGGTCTGTAGATCGGCGTTGCGAAAGCCGTTGACGGCGAACTCGCCACGACTGACCGCCTGGAACAACGCCGTATCTTCTTGGGACCACGGCCGTAGAGCGCGAACGCGCTTGCCCCGCCACTCTGTCGGCGCGCAGATTTTCTTGATGAGCTCGCCCAGGGGCGTGTTGGTGTCGACCGAGGCCAGCGCGTCGAGGTAGCGCTCGTTGGAGGCTTGCGAGATTTGCGTCCGGCGATGGAGGTCGGCGATTCCCTTGCGCATGGGCCGCCAGGAACAAGGGCCGTTGGCGTCGCCTTCCCGCGGGCGAAAGACCTTCATGCCGTAGGGGTTGTTGATGGTCGTTTCCACGCGCAGGACGCTGCCCTGCTTGTCGTAGAGCTTGACCGAGTTTTGGCCCACCCGGTGTTTGATGCGCACCCCCTCCGGCCGGTCCTTGAAGTCGCTGATGATCTCGCCCTGGAAAGCGCCGTGGACCTTGCCGCCCAGGAAGCGCATGACGTCGGGGCTGGAGAAGGTCGTCATGCCGTGGCGCACCAAGGACGGATAAATCGCAGCTAGCGCCGAACTGCTTCGAAACATGACATCGGTCGCCCACTCGCTCTGATGGGCCGACCAATAGTAGTCGGCGGGAAATCCGTCGAACATCTTGGCGTGCGCCGGGTTGATGATCCGGGCGATCCGGTCGAGGGCGGCGGGCCAGGCTAGTTCAAGCTGGCGGTCCATCATCCGTTGCGCACGCTCGACATCCTTGATCCAGACGAAGCAGTTCTCGCGGCGTCGATAGGGCAAGTCGGCCCGATCCATCATTCGCGCCAACCACTCCCGACCGTTGACGCAAATCTGAATGCCGAAGGGCAGCCACGTCTGGATGCGGGCGTGCATGAAGCCGAAGATGGGATCGACGAAGTAGTGATAGAGCGCCAGACCTTTTCGCGGACGGTAGACCAACTCCAGCTTCTTGGCATCCCGGTTGCGGAATATCTCGTAGCTCATGCAGGGTTCCAGCGCGCTGAGCACGGCGATAAGACCGGACTCGATGCCGTCGCGGTGCGCGATCTTGCGGGCAACGTCTTCCTTGCTCGTATGACTGGAGGGCAAGTACTCGATCGGACGGCCCGTCGATTTAGCATGGCGCAGGGAAGCGTCCTTGAGTTGGGCGCTCAGGCCGTGGGCGAAGGGACCGAAGTTCTTGAGAAGAATCTGCTGTTTCCAGAGCAGACGTTTGAATCCATCGACGAAGCAGATCTGCCGGATAGTTCCGCGCAAGACCAGTCGATCAAATCCGCTCAGAACACCAGTGATCTGGTCAGCATGTTTTGCTATAAAACGTTTCACGGCGGCCTCCTTGAGGCGAAGGGTTGGGTGGAACCATCCTTCTACCTCTTAGAAGTCGCCGTGTCTATTTCTACGAGAGGGTTTGGTTGCGGCTATGCCGCGTTAGGATCGCCGCGGTCAAAAAGCTTTCATAAAAAACTTGAATTCTTTGAGCATATGCTATAATAGCAATCCTCATATGTCCCCCAACCCCTGTTCAGTTTGAGGCGACTCGGCGTGGTCTTGGGTGATATCGGAATCGTCTTCATCGCGTACTTCCTGGCCTTTCTCCTGCGTTTCGATCTTAAGCTCGAGCCTGGCAATTTCGATCTTATTCGGCAAACTCTTCCTTATCTTCTGACTTACTTAATCGCATTCCGGGTGTTCTCCCTTTACCGCGGGATATATTATTTTTCAAGCTTCGCGGATCTGCTCAATATTACCAAGGCTGTTGCCGCGGCCGGGGTTTCCACTGCTTTTGCCATCTTGTTTATCCGGCAGGGCCAGTTCCCCCGGTCGGTGCTGCTTCTTCATCCGATACTGACTTTTTTGGGAGTCGGTGGCGTCCGCTTTAGTATTCGTCTGATAAAAAATTACCTGAATATGCCGCGCGTCTATACGGGCAAATACCGCTCCGTGCTCTTGATCGGCGCCGGCGACTTGGGTGAAAGCCTGCTGCGCCAAATGCTCAAGACCAAGGAGCCCTGCTATAAAGTCGTCGGTTTTATCGATGATGACTCGGCCAAATGGGGCATGCGCATACATGGGCGTCCGGTGTTCGGTGGAAGAAAAGTTCTTGGTGAGCGAGCATGGTCCAGAACCTTCTGAGTTCGGGGGCGGCGACTCGAAACCCCAACTGATTAAGATCTCCTTCCAGGTAGCTGCGTATCAGGGCTTCCCTCCAGCGCCCGGAGACCTCATCCGAGCGCGACATAAGGGCCTCGGGATAGCCGCCCCGGAGCCAATGGCGCCTGAGCGGGACTTTCGGCCCGGCTTCCGTTCTGGAGAAAGGGCCAAGCTCCAGAAACTGGATACGCCCGGCCAGGCTTTCCGAAATTTGTCTTAAGGCGAGCAGGTTGGCCGAACCGAGAATGAGAAAACGGCCCGGCCGCCTATTTTTGTCCACCAAGGCGCGCAGAAGGGGGAAAAGATCAGGCATTCTCTGTATCTCGTCAATGACGACGAGGCGGTCGGCTTGGGCCTCCAAATATTTAAAGCCGGCGTCAATGACCTGATAATGGCTATATCCTTCTCCCTAAAATCGTTTCCAAGCATCTTTACTTATACCATGGAGCGCCAATATTTTGATCTTATCGGCCAGTTCTCGATTATCGGTCACAATCATGCCGCCTTCGGCCGTTGTCAAATTCTTGGTGACGTAAAAACTAAAACAACCTGAATCTCCAAAAGTACCGATTGGCTTTCCACAAAACTCTGCTTCAATCGCGTGAGCGCAATCCTCAATAACCGCAAGATGATGCCGTCGCGCGATACTCATAATCTCATCCATTTGACATGGGCGCCCGGCAAAATGCACCGGCAAAATTGCCCTAGTCCTATGAGTAACGGCACGTTCAATCGCCGCGGGGGCTATATTAGCGGTAGGCGATTGCGCAGATACGCAAAAAGTCGCTGATCTGGCGCGCGACAAGGGCAGCGCTTTTCTCAAAAAAGGCGGTTG
>MGUO01000162.1:1105-1378 GCA_001800015.1 Elusimicrobia bacterium RIFCSPHIGHO2_02_FULL_57_9 | reverse complement strand
TCAAGAGCTGATTCAGGACTTGGATGATGAAGCTAGGGTGTTGGAGGGAATGCTCGTGAGCAAGTTTCAGATGACTGCTGAACAGGCCGAACAGGAGCTGCTGAAAGTCCAACCAGACATTGCAAAATGGGTCGCCTATTTGAGGCCTCCCAAATGATTTATGGAATGCGCGACATAGGATGGGCAAGGTGTCAGACACCGGGGGACAGACAAGTATTTCTGACTTCTGTCTTCTGACCTCTGAGCGGTTGACACAGGAGAGCACCCCCGCTA
>MGUO01000162.1:914-1056 GCA_001800015.1 Elusimicrobia bacterium RIFCSPHIGHO2_02_FULL_57_9 | reverse complement strand
ACCAGGACCACGCTCGCGGGCGTGGTCTGTGTGTTTTCGCCGGGCTTGTCAGTCTGACCTGTCACGTGTCACCCCGCTGGCTTTTCTCTTATTGTCACCTGTCACCCGTATCGCTTGAGGTGCATCATGGCTGAATGGATCG
>MGUO01000162.1:775-844 GCA_001800015.1 Elusimicrobia bacterium RIFCSPHIGHO2_02_FULL_57_9 | reverse complement strand
CAACCCGCTCGAGGTGGACACGACCTGGCGCCTGCGGGACCTGTCCTTTCGGGCACCCCTCATCGCCTC
>MGUO01000162.1:0-704 GCA_001800015.1 Elusimicrobia bacterium RIFCSPHIGHO2_02_FULL_57_9 | reverse complement strand
ATCTCGATGGGGTCCAGTGCCGGTTTGAGGATCCGGGCAAGGCCGTGGGGCAGATCATCCAGGGCGATGTGGAGGAAACCACCAACATCGTCCAGCAACTCTACCGCACGCCCATCCAGGAAAAGCTCGTGGCCAAGCGGGTCGAAGAGATCAAGCGGGCCAAGGTGCCGTGCGCCGTCAGCACCATCCCGCAGAACGCCGAACGGTTCGGCGCCATCGCGCAGGAGGCCGGAGCGGACCTGTTCGTGGTTCAGTCCACGGTCACCACGGCGCGCCACATCGCCACCACCTATAAGCCGCTCGATTTCTCCAAGTTCATCAAGTCCATGAAGATCCCGGTCATCGTGGGCAACTGTGTCACCTACGACCAGGGGTTGGAATTGATGGAAACCGGCGCGGACGCCCTGCTGGTGGGTGTGGGGCCGGGAGCCGCCTGCACGACGCGGGGTGTACTCGGTGTCGGTGTGCCGCAGGTCACGGCGACGGTGGACGTGGCGGCCGCACGCGACTTTTTCTACAAGAAGACCGGACGGTACGTCTCGATCATCACGGACGGCGGCATGCGCAATGGCGGCGACATCTGCAAGGCGTTCGCCTGTGGGTCGGATGCGGTCATGGTCGGCTCCGCCTTTGCGAAGGCCAAGGAAGCCCCCGGCCTCGGCTACCACTGGGGCATGGCGTACCCGCACTCCAGTCTGCCGCGC
>MGUO01000161.1 GCA_001800015.1 Elusimicrobia bacterium RIFCSPHIGHO2_02_FULL_57_9 | reverse complement strand
AAAGATTATCGCAGATCCCAGCTTCGTGAGCTCCGCGCCCGTGGTTAATCCCCCGACCGCGTCAACGGCCGCCTTCCAGGTGATCAACGCCAGCGTCACCATACAGAACATTACCATCATCACCACCAATACGGTTGCCTACGGCATACTGGCCTCTTCCGCTAATGTCACGATCTCCAGCGTCAACATCGATGCCGGGGGCAGCCCCAGCAACCTGATCTGGACCGCCGGGGTAGCCATCACCAGCAACAGCTTTGTCTCTTACTCCAGCATCACGGTGCAAAACGCCTACGGCCTCTACATCCAGGGCGCGCTCAATGCCATATCCAACAGCACCGCCGCCAGCAACAATTCAAATTTCTACGCGCTCTATCTTCTGTACGCCGACTCCAACACCATTACTCAAAGCTTTTTTTCCGATCCCCCCGGATACGGCGCCTTTTTTACCAGTTCCAACTACAACACCATTTCGCAGAGCACCCTCAAAGCCAACAACGCCGGCGCCAACCTATCCCCTCTCTCCCTCAACTTCGCCTCTTTCAACACCATCACTCAAAGCTATATCCTCAACGCGGATGGGCACGGCGCCTTTTTTACCAGCTCCAACTACAACACCATTTCCCAGAGCACCATCACGGTCGACAGCGCTGCGCGCCGCGCCTTGAGCATGAGCGGCTCCTCCAACACCATCAACCAGAGCTATATCTCTAATACTAACTCGGGACTCTGCGGCACCTTTGGCGGCTCCTACAACACTATCTCTCAGAGCACCATCACGCACCCTTCCTCGGGTACCTGCCTATCGGTCTCCGGCAGCTTCCATACCATCACCCAAAGCCAGGCATCGAGCCCCGGACAAAGCATCCTTGTCGCCGGCTCCTATCACACGCTCTCTCAAAACCGCATTACAAGCAATATCTCAGGCAGTGCCGCTCTGCAGCTCAGCGGCAGTTCCCACACCGTCACCCAGAGCTATGTCTCGAATCTCCTGGGATACGGCATAAAACTTAACGCAAACGCCAATTACAACACCATCAGCCTCAGCACCGTGATAGGCGGAGCAGGCGGCAATCAATATGCCCTCTATGTCCTTCAAGACACCTCCAGTACCATCTTAAACTCCTACATCCAGGGATCCACCGCAACCTATATCGACGGTTCCACCGGCACCCTGCTCAACTCAAATATCCTGATAAGCACCTATACCGGAGGAATGGGCCTGTACATGAGTGCGGGCGTAGGTCTGTCGCTGTCTTCAAATGTTATTACGGGCGGTCCGCAAGGCGCGGGCATCTACCTGGACCAAAATAATGCAGGCTCGATTTATCTCTCCACCAACACCATACTGCCTGGTTCCCGATACGGC
>MGUO01000160.1:343-1196 GCA_001800015.1 Elusimicrobia bacterium RIFCSPHIGHO2_02_FULL_57_9 | reverse complement strand
GAAACTGGTAGTATGAACCCGGGTTCCGGGAAGTTTTCCCGGGGCGAGCGGCCGCGTCTCTCGAGGGCCGAACGGCGAGACGGGCCGAATTAAGATTAATTCATATAATTTAAACATTTATCCTGTGGATAACCGAGTTATCCCCATCTGTGAATAACCTGTGAAAATAGCCGACGGAATCGAGCTCTGGAACCAGACCGTGGAGCGGCTGCGCACGGAGATCGGCGACGAAAACGCCGAGCTCTGGCTCAAGCCGGTTTCGGCCATTTCCCTGGAGGGCGGGGTCCTGATGCTCAAGGTCCCCAACAAGTTCTTCTCCGACGGCATCAAGGAACGCTACCAGAAGCGCCTGATCTCCCTGCTGCGCGACCTCTCCGGCCAGGAGATCGGCATCGATTTCCGCGTCGAGCGCGACCTGACGCGCGTGCTTCCCCCCTCGGATCCCGTGCCCGAGGCCTCCCCCCAATCCGACTTCCCCCTCTCCGAGCTCAACCCCCGCTACACCTTCGACTCCTTCGTCATCGGCGAATCCAACCGCCTCGCGCGCGCGACCGCCGAGTCGATCTCGAAGAGCCCGGGGACCCAGTACAACCCCTACGTGATCTACGGCGGCGTCGGCCTGGGCAAGACCCACATCATGCACGCGATCGGCAACGCGATCCGCCGGCATCACCCGCGCTCGCGCGTCCTTTATACGACCAGCGAGCAGTTCGTCAACGAGTTCATCGCCGCGGTGCAGAACAACCAGATCGACGCCTTCCGCGCCCGGTACCGTTCCCTGGATTGCCTGCTCATCGACGATATCCAGTTCCTGATCGCCAAGGACCGCTCGGAGCAGGAGTTCTTCCACACC
>MGUO01000160.1:0-326 GCA_001800015.1 Elusimicrobia bacterium RIFCSPHIGHO2_02_FULL_57_9 | reverse complement strand
CTCCCGCAAGCAGATCGTCGTCAGCTCCGACCGCTCGCCGAAGGAGATGTCGCCTCTCGAGCAGCGCCTCGTCTCGCGCCTGGAGTGGGGCTTCGTCGCCGACATCAAGCCGCCGGACCTCGAGACCCGCATCGCGATCCTGCGCAAGAAGGCCGCCATCGAGGGCTTCACCGCGCCCGACGACGTCATCCTCTTCATCGCGTCCTCGGTGAAGACCAACGTCCGCGCGCTCGAGGGCTGCCTGATCCGGCTGAAGGCCTTCCAGGCCATGACCGGCGCCCCGCTGTCCGTCGACGACGCGCGCGACATTCTGAAGGACTCCATCG
>MGUO01000159.1:9335-10979 GCA_001800015.1 Elusimicrobia bacterium RIFCSPHIGHO2_02_FULL_57_9 | reverse complement strand
CAGATGATCGCCGGCTTGATGGCCGTAGCGGTCGTTATAGGATTTGAAATGATCCAGATCGCAAAGAATAAATGAAAGCGGGGTCTGGGCGCGGCCGGCGCGCAGCAGTTCCTCTTGCAGGCGGTCCTGAAAAGCTTTATGGCTGTAAAGCTGGGTGAGCGGATCATGCGTGGCCTGGGCTTGGATATGCTCGTAAAATTGGATGTTCTCAAGGCTTAGGGCCGCCATGGTGGCGAAAAGGTCCACGGTCTTGAGGTCTTCCGGCCTGAAAGCGTGCGGATTGTCGGATTCCAGCTTCAGAAAACCCGCCGCCCGATGCATGATCTTTAGGGGAACGGCCATAACACGGCGATCCTGCGCCAAAAAGGGACCGTTCCTTTCAGCCGCCTGCAGCGCCGCATCCGCGCCGGCGGCGGACGTTATGTCAACGCGCGCCCCCGGAAAACGCAAAGAGAGAATGCCCATCAACCGTTCCTGCACCTGACGGGCATCCATGGCGCTGCCGAGGCTGCGCGCGCTTTCGGTCAAGTCGCGGCGCAGGCGAATCTGGGTGTCCGCATTCTCCTGATAGGATTGATAATATTTCAAGTCGCGCTCATCCTCGCGCACGCGTAATTCCAAGCGCTGCTTTTCAATCTCGAGAGCCTGCAGGTCTTTGAAAAAGCGGGAACGATGAAGAGACAGAGCCCCGTTTAAAATCCATATGCCCACGACTTCCCCCGCCAATACTACCTTGTCAACGGGCAAGGGTGAGCGCGTGGCCAAAACAATTCCCGCGGCGGTGACCAAGAAGGCGAAAATGACGGAGGCCTCGCCCTCTCGGCGCCAATCGGACCAAAGGAAAAGCAGTCCGTAAAAAGGATAGGCCACCGGCCCGATTTCAGGATGCAGGATAAACAGCAGGGAAACCGCGATAAAGAGAAGGTCCGACCCCAGGAGAGTGACCGTCTTGTGATCCATAGAGAATTGGTGGAGGTGGCGGGAGTCGAACCCGCGTCCAAAAACCGCCGGTCAGAGTCACTACAGGCTTAGTCCGGCTTTGGGTTTCGCCCTATGAAAACAGCCGAACTAGTATCATAAGGCTATCCCCGTTTTTTCTTTGGATTCCCTCCGACGGGAACAGCGGGAGAATCCGCACCCTGCTTCTTGACACCGGCGCCCCTTAGCAGGAGTCCGGGACCGGCGTGTGCTCACCGCGGGTTAGGCAGTGGCCCAGGCCACAGGTGATGTGGCGTTTGTGTTTTGGCCTGATTTTTACCTGGCTCAGGCCTTCCAGGGCCTGCGACCGTTGACTCAACGGAATCTGTCGAAACCAATTCACCCCCAAATCAGTATAACAGATGGGCTTCGGAGCGTCTAGGACTCGGCCAGGCCGTCTAAATGCAGAAGGAACTCCTTGGCGCTTAGAAAGCGCTTGTCGGGGTCCGGGTCGAAAGCCTGGTCGAATATTTTATCCAAGCCTGCCGGCAGACCGGCCACAAAGCTTGAAATCGAGGCGTAATACTTGTTGCTCTTATTCAGCAGCATGCCGGCGGGGTCTCCTCTGAAAGGAGTTGCGCCGGAGAGCATCTCATAGAGGCAAACCGCAAGGGCGTAGATATCGGATTCCTTGCGCACCAGGCCTTTCTGCTGCTCCGGGGCCAT
>MGUO01000159.1:0-9267 GCA_001800015.1 Elusimicrobia bacterium RIFCSPHIGHO2_02_FULL_57_9 | reverse complement strand
CGATGCCGAAATCCATGACCTTGACCAAGCCCTGGTCGGTGACCATGATATTGGAGGGTTTTAAGTCCCGGTGGATGACCCGTTGCTCATGGGCGAAATCGAGGGCCGCGGCCACGCAGCGCAGTATCGGCATGGCTTGGGAAAAATTCATGGGCTTTCCCGCCAGCATCTGATCCAAGGTTTTTCCCTGGATGTATTCAAAGATGAGATAGATGTCGTCTTCATCCTCGACGATAGAGTAGATATCCACGATATGCGGATGATGCAGCGCGGCCACCAGCCTCGCCTCGTTGACGAATCTCTCGCGTTCGCGACGATCGGACTTGATTTCGTCGCGCATTTTCTTAATGGCCACCCGCCGTCCCAAGGAAAGATCGGTCCCCTCGTAAACCACGCCCATGCCCCCCACGCCGATTTGCCGCAAGGTTTTATATTGGGACAGCGGATTCCAAGCCCTGGGAGCGGACAATTTCCCCGTTTTTTGGGATACCAGGAATTGAAACACCCCCAGCGCCAGCAAAAAACCGCCCCCGATGCTCGACACCGCCACGATGGCGAAGCGCCGGCTGCGCGCGGCAGCGGGGGCGGCGTTCGGCGCATCGCTGTTTTCGAGGTCTTGCGAAAAAAGGAAGGCTAAATCGCCATCCTGGGGATGCTGCAGGGCCGCGTCCAAAAGCTTCTTATTTCCGGCGTCAAGTTCCGCGGCACGGCTTAAGGAATCGAGCAAGCCCAAACGGTCGCCCATGCCGCCCAAGGCAAAGGCCCTCATGCGATAGGCCGCGCCGTCCTTGGGGTTGACCTCCAAAGCCCGTTGCGCCGCCGTCATGGCCTCGCGATATCTTTTCAGACGGTTTAAGGCGTAAGCCTGGCTGTTAAGCAACGCGCTGTTGCTGGCATCGAGCTTTAATCCCGCGAGAGCATCCCTCAAGGCCTGATCGAAAAGACGCTGCCGGCTATAGGCGATGGAACGCAGATTGTAGGCCGCGGCATTCCGGGCGTTCGAATCCAGGGCGCGGCCGGCGCGCTCCGCCGCGCTTTCATAATCCCCCAGGCTCATGGCCCGGCGCGCGTCTTGCGCATACTTGACGGATAAATTGATGTTGGAAATATCCACAGCCCCGGGCGCGGCCGCCTGAGCCGCACCCGCCCCCGGCATTACCGCCCCCGCCGACTGTCCCGCGCCCGGGGCTGCGCCATCGCCGCGGCCTGCCGCCAGCTTAAGCACCGCCAAAGCGGAGGCATTGTGGGGATCAAGCCCCAACGCCGTCCGCGCATCCTCGGCCGCCGCCGAGAAATTATTAAGCTTGTAATTGGCGTAGGCCCGGCCAAGCAAGGCCTCCACGCTTTTTGGATCAAGCGTCAAGGCCTGTTCAAAATCCTCCCGCGCCCGGCCCGGGTGCCTGTCCAGCCAATGTTTTCCGTTCCATATCCAGGAAATGGGATCGCGAGGGGTTTTCCGCTTCGTGTCGTCTCCATGCCGGGCCGAGCAATCATCGGGGCAAACGGTGTCCATAATTCTTCCCAATCCGACGTTCATAATGGTGGGATGCTCTTCTCCCATTTTTTCCAACATCGCTTCATTAAGATTCCCCCGGATTATTCGCAGCAGGCGGTCCGGAATATTGCCGCCGTAGCGCGATTCGCATTCAATGTATTTTTTGGCGGCATTGGCGAATTCAAGAATTCCCTTCCCCATTTCCGCTATTTTTCCTCTACGGGCCGCCGGATCGTTTTTATATTTCTCCGCCAAATTCTTTCTGGCCGCGTGATACCCCTTCATAATTTGATCGGTGGAGCCCTGCCATTTCTTTTCCAAAATCGCGTACCTTCTCTTAATGCGATTCTCCCAGCAGGATTCATCGCACCGGGCGTCGGGCCGCCCGTCCTCATCGGTCGATTGCTCTTCAACGCCGGGTTTCTCTTCTTGGGTAGAACGCGCGGCGGGCTCGGAACGGGTGGGCTCGGCGTCCGAGGGACCGTGCTGATGTTGGTGTCCTTGGGCCCCGGCTAGGCCGGCCAGGGACAATAAAAATAACGGAATAACAAGGATAAGCCGCATAGAGTAAGTTTATGGGGGCGCTGCCGCTTTGTCAAGGTTTAACGGCGGGATTTACCGTTTTTTATCCGGGAACTCGCCAGGCGAACGGTGGTCTTAATCTTTTCTTTCCAGCTCGCGGAGGCTAAATTCAATAGACCAAGGGCCACTAAGATGCCGCCGGAGAGCGACAAGAGCGCCAGCTTCAAATAGCGCTTCAAGGGACCGGGTGGAGAATCCGGCGGCTGCGGCTCGGCGATTAAAACCGGGCTCGGTTCCTCGAAAATAGAGAGCAAATCGGCTGTTTCCGGTATTTGCAAGGCCTGCTCATATTGCGGCAAAAAGCGGGGATCCAACCGCGCGCAGCGCTTCAAGGCGAACAAGGCTGCGCCGCCTTCGCCCATGCCGGCCAGGGCGAAGGCCTTGCTGTAGAGCAACAAGGAATTATCAGGCACAAGTTCCAGGGCGGCGTTAGCGTCATGATACGCTTCGGCGAAGCGCCCTGATTTATTGTGGCTGATGGCCCGATAATTCCAGGCCTGGGCGTTGCGCGGATTTAGCTCGGTGGCCTTGCTCGCTAAAGTAAACGCCGCCATATAATCTTTCGCGATCAATAGCGACGCGGCTTCCTGGGTTAAGGCCGCGGAGCGGGAAATATTATCGGCCGGAACTTGAGCCTGGGCCATCACGGCCGACAAAATCAGTGCGCCTGTCAGCATAAAGAAGCGGCCAACTCGGCCGCGGCGATGGTGGCGGCTGGATCGGCCAAGCCCTTGCCCGCGATATCAAAGCCCGTGCCATGGCCGGGGGAGGTGCGCACGAAGGGCAAGCCCACGGTCCAATTAACCACGCCCAAGCCCGCCGCGGTTTTAAGCGGAATAAGCGCTTGATCGTGATAAAGGCAGATCAAGCCGTCGAGTTTTCCCTCGACATGCCGGCGCCAAGCCGTATCCGCCGCAATCGGCCCTTCCAGGCGGATGCCGGCGCTGCGCGCTCGCTTAAGCGCCGGAAGCAAAATCCTGCGCTCCTCCCCGCCCAGAAGCCCTTCTTCGCCGGCATGAGGATTGAGCCCGCAAAGGCCCAGCCGCGGACGAAACGGGCCGCCCAAACGGCGCAGGGCCGCGCTCAGACAATTCGCCGCGTCGGCAACGGCCGCCGCGTTTAAAGAAGAAGAAACGCGATTTAAGGGAATATGACGGGTCGCTAAAAGGCACCATAATTTTTTCCCGGGCGCGCAAAGAACCATCTCTGAGCGGCGGCCGGTTTGCGCCGAAAAATATTCGGTATGGTCCCTGTAGCCGATCCCGGCCTCATGCCAGGATTTCTTGGAGACGGGCGCGGTGACGATTGCGTCCACAAGCCCCCGGGCCGCCAAGCGCCAGGCCAAACGCAGGGCGGCAAACGATGCGCGAGCGGCCGAGGGCCCGGTTTTGCCGTAGGGCGGGGCCTTGAGGCCAAGACCCGTATCCAGGCAGGGCGCTAAAGAGGGCCGCCAGCCGGCCCGCAGCCAGACTTGACGCTCGCCGATCAAGACAGGCCGGCAGACTGCCCGAAGACGAGGGGAATGCAGGGCGCGGATCACGCTTTCCGGCCCGATCCCGGCGCCATCCCCGCTGGTGAAGGCGAGAAGCGGAAGCTTCTCGTACTGACGCCTATCGGGAAATATGTTAGGCGTCATGCGCGAGAAGCGTTTAGTTAATCGCAGTCGAGCTGCGCTCAATGACGGCCTTGGCCTTCAAGCCCTTGACGTATTTTTCCAGTTCCTTTTGAAAACTCAGATTCATCATGGCTTGAGACAGTCCTTTCTGGAAGCGCCCGAAATTCGGAGCTTCCGCGGCCCTTTTTTCCCGGACGCGGATAATATTGTAACCCACCTCGGTCTCGATAGGCTGGCTGATCTCCCCGACGGGAAGCGAAAAGGCGGCCTTCTCAAAATCGGGAGGCGCCACGCCCCGCAACACATAGCCGATATCCCCCCCGTTTCCCGCGCTGGCGCGGTCTTCGGAGTGCTCCTTGGCGATCTTGGCGAAGTCGGCGGATTCATCCTCCAGGCGTTTGCGGATGTCCGAGGCGGTTTTTAGGGCTCTTTTTTTCTCTACCTCGGACGCCCCCGGGGAAATCTTGATAAGAATGCGCGAAACCAGCACCCGCTCGGAGCTTTCGGCCTTGACCTGTTGGGATATCTGCCGAAAGGCCAGGGTGGATTCCTCGTCCATGTCCTTGGGGGTATCCGTGCTTTTGCCGGCGATATATTTTTTGATGCGCTCGAAATAAGCTTTGGCTTCCTTTTCCGGGGGAGGCTGAAGCTTGGCTTTCACGTCCTCGTCGATGAGCTTGCGGGCCATGATTTGCTTGCTCAGCCTCTCCCTGAACTGATTGTAGTTCAGGCCGTCGCCTCTCAGTTGTTTCTGGAAAGCGGCCTCGGCTTGCGCTTCGGAAAGCTCCTGGCCGTTTTCATCCCGCATAAAGCGCTGCTTGATTTCATTGATTCCATTTTCAATGTCGCGCTCTCGAACCTTGATCTTGCGTTTGGCTCCTTCCTGGTAAAGCAATTCGCGATTGATCAATTCCTCCAGGGTGGACTCCTTCAGTTTCTTAAGATTGGCGGAATCGCGCATGGCGTCCGGCTCGGCCTTGCTCCAGAATTCCATCGAGGTCGTCAATTCCTTCTGATACTCGGAAAGCAGGATGGGAGCGCCGTTGACGCTGGCCACGGTATCTTCTAGGAGTTTCGCCGATGCGCTGCCGCAAAAAACGGCCAGCGCGCCTAAAATCGCAGCCTTACTTGAATTGCTCATCGATAACCTCCACGGGAAACTTTTCCTGGATGGACTGCAGATACTTATCCAGCTTTTGTTTTTCCAGAAGCCGCAAGATGCGCTCTTCGGCCGCCTCGAAGCGCACCGTTTTTTCGCTTTCTTTCTTTAGGATGTGATAGCCGAATTTGCTTTTGATGGGGCCGCTGATCTCCCCGACTCTCATGTGGAAAACCACATCCTCCATCTCAGGGATGATCTCGCCGTAAATAGCCGGCGGCATCTTGCCGCCCGCGGCGGCCGTCTCGGCGTCCAAGGACTTGGTTTTGGCCAAGAAGGCGAAACTGGCTCCGCCGCGCGCTCTTTGGAATATCTCGGCGGCCTCGTTGGGTGCGGCGATCAGGATATGACGCACCGAGACCTCGGCGGGATGTTTGCGGTAATAATCGCGGGCCTCATCCTCGCCGGCCTTAAGGGCTCCTTTTTGCCGTAAATCCTCGAGCCAAAAACGGGTCAGCAAATACTCGCTTCCCTCCCGAACGCGCTCGGCTTCTTCCGCCTTGAGTTGGGCCAGCTGGGCGCGATATTGCGGGGACTTGCGCACCTCCGAGGCCTGGGCGGCGGCCAGTATCATTTTCTCGCGGATCAGGATATCCAAAAACTGCCGGCGGCCGTTGGGGGTGATTACGTAGTTCTGATAGCTTTGCGCTACTTCGGAAAGCTTGCGATGGAATTCCGACTTGGATACGGCCAAAGCTCCTACCTTGGCCACCAAGGGATCGCGCCTGCGGCAGCCCGACATCCCCAAGAACAGTATCAAAAGAAATATAACCCGCATATCTAAAAATCCTATCATTTTTTTTGCCGCAGGAAATCCTCGAGCCATTGCAGCGCAGGCTCGTCGCCCAAATCCACGGCCAGGCCGTCGCCCTCGGGGGAACGCAGGAAGCCCAGGCGCTCCCGATAAGTCCCTTTCCAACGGGACAGGGCCGCCATGTCGATTGAGGCATCGGGTCTGAAATAAACCTCGATATGACTTCCTTTCTGGGTCACGCAACGCACCCCGCAAGCCCGGGCCAGGAAACGGATCCTTAATAAAGAGAACAGGTTGATCACCGGCTGGGGGGCCGGCCCGGAAAGGTCTTCCAGTTCGCGGCGCAAACAAGCGGATTGCTCCGGGGTAGCATGCAGAATGCGCTTGTAAAACTCCAGCCTCTCCATTTCTCCGGGCAGATAATCCGCAGGGATGAAGGCCGGCAGCTTAATGTCTAACTGCACGGGCGTCTCTTGCGCGGCGGCCGAGCGGCCTTTGAGGCGGTTGATCTCCTCGTTAAGCATCTGGGTGTAGAAATCAACGCCGACCGCGTTCATAAACCCGTGCTGTTTGGCGCCCAGCAGATCGCCGGCTCCGCGTATTTCCAAATCGCGCATGGCAAGCCTTATTCCCGACCCCAGCTCCACGAATTCCTTGAGGGCTTCCAAGCGCTTGCGCGCCTCCTCGGAAAGCGCCGAAAAATCGCCGTGCTTCTCGGGAAAGAATAAATAGCACGTGGCGCGCCGCTTTTCGCGGCCGATGCGCCCGCGCAATTGATAAAGCTGGGCCAAGCCGAATTCATGGGCATCCTCGGCCAAAAGGGTGTTGACCGCGGGAATGTCCAAGCCGGACTCGATAATGGTGGAGGCCACCAGAACGTCGAATTCGCGGTTGAAAAAAGCCCACATGGCCTTCTCGATTTCGGCCGCTTTCATTTGCCCATGCACCATGCCGAACTTGGCCGTCGGCAGCAGGGCCTTAAGCCTGTTGCGGCAATCCCCCAACGAACTAACGCGGTTATGGACGTAGTAGGCCTGCCCCCCACGCGCCAGCTCCTGCGAAATCGCAGCGGCCACCACCTCTTCGTTCCAAGGGCCCACCTTGGTGATGATGGGCTGGCGCCCGGTGGGAGCGCTTTCGATCAAGGATATGCCGCGCATCCCGGATAAGGCCTGATTCAGCGTGCGCGGAATAGGCGTGGCCGACAGTGCCAGACAGTCCACGGATTTTCTCAAGTGTTTAAGTTTTTCCTTGTCCTTGACTCCGAAACGATGCTCTTCATCGATGATCACCAGCCCCAAATCCTTGAAGGAGATGTCTTTCTGCAGCAGGCGCGTGGTCCCGATCACAACGTCGATTATTCCAGTGTGCAAAGCCTCCACCACTTTTTTCTGTTCCGCCTTGGTTTGGAAGCGGGTCAATATCCCCAAGCGCACCGGATAATCGGCCATTCGCGCGCAAAAGGTGTGGAAATGCTGATCGGCCAGAATGGTGGTGGGTACCAGCAGCGCGGCCTGCTTGGTGTCCGCCGCGCATTTAAAAGCCGCGCGCATGGCCACTTCCGTTTTCCCGAAACCCACATCCCCGATGACCACGCGGTCCATCGGGTGAGGGGACATCATATCGGCCAAAACATCCGCGATGGCGCGCGCCTGGTCCGGGGTTTCCTCATAAGGGAAGGCCTCGGCGAATTCCCGCTCCATGGGAGACTCGGGCGGAAAGGCATGACCGGGCAAGCCCTGGCGCTCGGCCTGAAGCTTGAGCAATTGCCGGGCTAATTCACGCACCCCGCCTTGGACTAATTTTTTAACTTCCTCCCATTTGCGGGTGTCCAGGGAAGACAAGCGCGGCCTCTTGCCCTCGAATCCCGAGTATCGCTGCACCCGGCCGAACTCGGTCATGGGAACAAAAAGAACGTCCGAACCGCGAAACTCGAGCATCAAGCAGTCGAGCACCCCGTGGCCGGGAGATGGAACGGGCTTTAGCCCGCGGTAGCGGGCCACCCCGTAATCCTGATGCACGACATAGTCGCCCTGGCGCAGCTCGCTTAAACGCAAGCCCCCCCGCATCGTGAAATAGCGCCAACGCGAGGCCGGGCGGTAGCGGCGGGCGAATATTTCGGAAGTGGCCAGCACCGCAAGCTTAAGCCCGGGATGGCGAAAGCCCCGGCGCAATGGCCCGATCAAAAATTGGCAGCCCGCCTGCCCCCTTTCTTCCAACAATTCTTGAACGCGCCGGTCCTCGCCGCGATTAAGAGAATAGAGCAATACTTGATACCCATCCGAGATAAGGGCGCGCATATCGTCCCAAGCCAGGGAATAATTCACCCCGTAAGGAGGGTTGGGACGGGCTCCGAAATCCAAGCCCGATTCACCGTCGGCCGTCAGCCAAAGCGAGTCGGGGCCGGTCCAATCCTTTAAACGGGCGCGGAGCGCCGCCGCAGCGATCGGTACTACGCTCGGGGTGGGCACGGCCTTGGCCTCGCCCGTAAATTCCAGGGTCGCCTGGCTGACCGGGTCAAAAACACGCATCGAGACCAGGGAGTCCTCTTCGAACAGCACACGCACCGCCTTCATGGGCTCCAAGCCGAAAAAATCAAGCACCGCGCCGCGCACCGCGAATTCCCCAGGGCTTTCCACGAAGTCGACCCGGCGGTAGCCGACCCGTAACAGATGCTCCAAGGCCTCAGCGCGCTTTAAGACGGCGCCAACCTTGAAATAAAGGGTGTCCGCGGAAAACTCTCCGGGCTGGGGCAATCCCCGCTCCAAGGCCTCAGGGGTGGCCAAAACCAGGCGGGCCCCGGTTCTCAATTGCTCCAACGAAGCAAAAATGGCCTGAGCGTCCTCGCCGAAGCAAGCCGCGGGCTCTTGTTTACCGTCAAATAACGGGGCCAGAGCCCCATAAGCATCGGCGATGTCTTCCAACTCGCCTTGGTCGCGGCAGACCAGCACCAAGGGCCCCTCGACAACGCCCAGGTCAAATCCAGGCACTGGACGTTCGTTAAGGAGAGAACGCGCAAGCCAAGCCCAAGCCCCGGCGCCGGGCACGCCCGTGATTCGTTTTAGCTCCGGGGAACTCACCGCTTTATTTCATCAGCCAAGCCGGCGGCCCAGTTTCCAGAGTCGGCTGAATTTGGGCAAACCCCGGATAGCCGTTGAGCCCCTTGGCCATCCTCCCGCGACCAAAATGCCGTCAAACGCAGGCCGCCCGTCTGCGTTCGGGCCAAAGCCCCCAGCGGCGTGGAACAACCTCCGCCGACGGCCGCTAAAAAGGCCCTTTCCAGTTCAACCTCGCGGCGGGTGGGAGCGTGATCGATGGCCGAAATAATATGCGCGACATCCTGGCGGCCTTTCCTGGCCTCGATGGCCAAGGCGCCCTGGCCCGGGGCGGGAACGATCACATCCGTTGAAATCAGCTCATGGGCGACATCGCCGCGGCCTAAACGGCGCAAGCCCGCCGCGGCCAGCACTAGTCCCTCGAAATCTCCCCGCTCAAGCCTGCGCAGCCGCGTGTCCACGTTGCCGCGCAAAGCCTTTATTTCCAATCCCGGTTTTGCCATGAGCAGTTGAACCCTGCGGCGCAAGGCCGAGGTCCCGATTCTGGCCCCTTCCTCAATATCCTTCCAGCAAACCCCGCGGCCGATGAAAACATCGCGCGGGTCC
>MGUO01000158.1 GCA_001800015.1 Elusimicrobia bacterium RIFCSPHIGHO2_02_FULL_57_9 | reverse complement strand
GCAGAACCAAGACCGGTATCGTTGTCCTGAAGTTCCAGTAGAGACGCGGGAGAACCGTCATAAGTGTTAATACCCATTCTTTTCGCTGAAACATCAAAGAAGAACGGGGCTCCGGTAACCGCGCTTGCTCCAATAACCATGTCGTCTCCCGTCGCCGTAAGATAGGTGAATGTGCCGTCATCAGTGAAAAGAGAGCTTCCTCCGGGCGTTGCCCAGCTCAACACTCTTGACCCGTTCGTGGTCAAGACCTGGCTCGCCGTTCCGTCGGCGGAAGGCCAGCCGTACCCAACGCCGTTGAAAGCCGTGGTCGCGTTGTAGAAATTGGCCATGCCGGAGAAGAACGCCGTACCCTGAACACCAAGGGCTCCCGATGGAGTCGTTGAAGCGATTCCGAGGTTAGCGCTCGTTATCTCAATTTCATCCGTAGTCTGATCGTCAAAGATGATTCTGCCTCCGCTTGAACTTATGCCAAGAAATGAATCGTCCGCCACCACCACGTCTCCGGTTAAGGTGATGTCCCCCGAGTTTGCTTCTCCGATATCAATCGCCGCGGAGTTTGCTCCATTGATGTCTCCGCCGGAGAGAGTAAGGTCGCCGGCTGTGGCGATATTTCCGGTTGAAGCGGTGGTTGTGGCGAATCCTCCTATGTATAGGTCGCTTGAGGATCGCAGTGTGCCGATGATATCCAATGTGTAAGTCGGATTCGTCGTCCCGATGCCAAGGAATCCGTCCGCGGTGATGGTGATGCCCGATGATGTGGCCGAGAACGAACCTCCCAAAGGCGTGATGCGGAACTTATCGCTGTCGGAATTATCAAATCCAAGGAGCCATTTGTTTGTGCCCGCGTCCTGAAGCTGGAGTATCGGGTCTCCTCCGGATGTCTGATTGATGGTGAGTGTGGTTGTCGCGGTCAACGCGGTGAAAGTGGGAGAAGATGTTACAGCGATGTCTTGAGGGGTGGAAAGGGTAATGGATCCTGCGCCGTTAGTTACCGTAATCTGATTTGTCGTGCCGGTTAAGGTGGCCGCGGTCGGAGCTGTGGTGCCGTCTCCGATAAGCAACTGGCCGTTGGCGAGGACTCCGGACGCCGTGATTGCTCCGGCACCGCCTCCAAACAGCACGCCTCCTTCGGTAAGCGAGGTTACTCCCGTGCCTCCGCTCGTTACCGCGAGAGCGGTGCCCAAAGTTAGCCCTCCATTCACTTCAAG
>MGUO01000157.1:734-1990 GCA_001800015.1 Elusimicrobia bacterium RIFCSPHIGHO2_02_FULL_57_9 | reverse complement strand
TATAAACCCTGCCTGGGCGGACTTGTACGATCCCGCCGCGGGGACATTTTCAGTCACAAGTTCAATGAGTTCAGGCCGGTCCTCGCTGGCCGCTGCCATGCTGCCGAACGGACAAGTATTGGTTACCGGGGGGCATAATGGCAGTGCGGCTGTTTCCTCGGCTGACCTGTATGTACTTTCCGGGGGAAGTGGCGTCTTCTCCGCTACAGGTTCGCTGAACGCGAAGAGGCATATCCATACCACCACCTTGTTGCGGGATGGAAAAGTGCTGGTAACCGGCGGAAATGACGGCGGCTTCACCTATCTTTCTTCATCAGAGTTGTATGATGACGCAACGGGCGCGTTTTCCGCCACCGGCTCCATGGGCGCGGCAAGGGGTAGGATCCACACCGCTACCTTGCTGCCTAACGGCAAGGTGCTGGTGGCAGGCGGTAATGATGGGACCAACTCTCTTTCTTCAGCCGAATTATACGACCCTGCAGCCGGGACATTTTCAGGCACCGGCTCGATGTCCGTCGGGAGGAAAGCGCACACCGCGACCCTGCTGCCGAGCGGCAAGGTCCTGATCACAGGCGGCTACAACGGCGCCGTACCGCTCTCTTCGGCAGAGTTATACGATCCCGCCGCAGGGACATTTGCCGCGACAGGCGCTATGAGCACGGCTAGGGAACTGCATACCGCTACCTTGCTTCCTAACGGCAAGGTCCTGGTGACCGGCGGATTGGCTGCCGCCAACAGCTTTATCTCCTCGGCCGACCTGTACGACCCCGCCGCAGGGACATTTGCCGCGACAGGCCCTATGGGCGCAGGCCGGGCCTATCATAACGCCATACTGCTGCCGAACGGGAAAGTCCTGATCGCAGGGGGGTCCGCTACCGGTCCCTCGGCCCTGGCCTCGGCGGAGCTCTACGATCCCGCCGCCGGGACTTTCTCGGCCACGGGTTCAATGGGCACGGCGAGGTCCTCCGGCCACACTGTCACGATGCTTACTAACGGCAGGGTGCTGGTGACCGGCGGCGATCTGGACGGGAACAATACCGCCATAGCCGCCGCCGAACTCTACGATCCCGCCTCCGGCACTTTTTTCTCCGTCGGCTCGCTGGCCGCGGCCAGGAATTATCCCGGCGCCGCCCTGCTCCCGAGCGGCAAGGTCCTAATAGCCGGCGGCTACGGCTCCGGCGCTTCCCGGAGTTCGGCTGAGCTATACGAAGTCGTTTTCGGAAGTTCCGACGTGGTTTCTCCCGGAGCCCTTTCCG
>MGUO01000157.1:0-704 GCA_001800015.1 Elusimicrobia bacterium RIFCSPHIGHO2_02_FULL_57_9 | reverse complement strand
GACGCTGGCTCCCGGCAGCGCTTTTTATGTGCAGTACTCCACCTATTCAGGCGTATCCTGGAGCACGGCTTCGGCCCAGGTGCTGCAATCCACCAGCGGGGTGGTTCCCGCCACCCTCGTGCGCTATAACCTGGGCGGCCTGGACCCCGGGACCACTTATTACCTGGCCGTCTGGCATAAGGACGAAGCCGGCAACCTGAGCGGGCTTTCGAATATCGCTTCGGCTTATGCCAGGCCTTTCCCCTCGATATCCATGAACAGGACGGTTACCGGCGACGGGACCTGGCATATATATTTCGGAACCGGCGTCTCTTATGGTCTTAACGGCCTGGCGACGGACGCCTCCGGGAATACTTATGTGGCCGGCAGGATGAGCGGCGGTGTTAATGAAGACCTGTTCGTGCACAAATACGACCCCGACGGCAACCTGCTCCTGGCCAAGTATTTCAACGGCGCGGATAATTTAAGCGATTCTGCTTTTGCCAGCGTGGCGGTGGACACCGTAACAGGCGCGTTTTACCTGGCAGGGAACGAAGGCAAGACCGCCCCGGCCGCGGTGAACCTTCTTATAAAATACGACGCCAGCGGGCAGATGCTCTGGAAAAGAACGGCTCAGGGAAATTCTCCCTCTACCGCGCAGGGCCTGCGCGACGTAGTCCTCGACACGGCCGGGAACGTCTATGTCGGCGGGCAGAACAGCAGCG
>MGUO01000156.1:3342-9652 GCA_001800015.1 Elusimicrobia bacterium RIFCSPHIGHO2_02_FULL_57_9 | reverse complement strand
TGGGATTTGACCAATTCCCGCAATCAGGCCGTGGCTTCGGGCGTTTACCTTATGATGGTCAAAGTAAAAGGCGGTAGCGAGTCGCAGGCCGCCAAGGTGGTTAAAAAGGTGGCGGTTGTGCGATGAGAGTGAAGCTATGGCTGGCGGCGGCGTTGGCATTGCGGCCGCTTCAGGTTTCGGCGGGTCTGTTGACCGCTCAAGGCGCGGCCGTTTTGGATCAAAGCGCAGCTGCGCGCGGCAGTTTCACCAATAACGAGAAAATTGTGCTGCAGCAGAGAATAAACAACGGCTCGGCCAGCGCCAACCGAATCGTTTTCCAATTCCTGATCCTTTCTCCCGGGGGAGCGCAGGTTTTTAGCCATGTAGGCAATGCCGTGCCCGGGAGCGCGGGCAATGCGGCCAGCCAGCTTTCCGGGGTTCCTGTTTCACAATTCTACGTTGGTCCGGGCGTGTATACGCTTAAGGCCCGAGCCGGCCTGGACGGCGTCACTTTGGAGCAGACGGTTGCCTTCACTATTTCATCGCCCAACATCCTTTTAATTTATCCTCCTAACGGCGCTGCCAACCTCTCCGACAACCCGCTCACCTTCCAATGGATTTCCAGCGGCGCTTCAAACTATCGCGTGACGGTGGGGGATAACGTTTCCCTATATAACTCCCTCTACACCCAAAATACCGCGGGCGGCGAGACGACCTTAAGCTATCCCCAGAATCCCTCGGACCCCCGGCAACGGCTGACATCGGGCCAGCTCTATTACTGGAAGGTTGAGGGATTGGACGTCAACGGCAACGTGGTCGCCCAAAGCCAGGTTCCGTTCTCTTTTTCCATGCGCAGCGTGTCTTTGACGCGGGATTTGGCCGTGCCGACCCTGGAAATTTCTGGTCCCCCAGCTGCGGATGGAAGCATCCCTTTCCGTATTGTGGCGGCTAATCAGGGCAGCACCAGCGAAAGTGCTGTCCCGCTTAAATTCAGCGTGGGGGGGTTGCCCGCGGCCGGAACGCCTCTGGCCCTGCCGCTGCTTAATCCCGGGGACAGGCGGGAATATAGTTTCCCGGCTGCGGTGCCCGCGGATCAGAAACAAAGCCTGGCCATCGCCTGCGTGGAGCTTTTCGACGATAATGTGGTGAATAATTGCAAAACGCTCTCCGTCTCAAAGCCGGCTTCCTCGGGTCTTTCCGGCGATGCTTTTCAAAGCGCGAATTTATCGGCGGAGCAGATTTGGCTGGCTATCCGCGAGCTGTTGAAGGAAAGGGACATATCGCTGGAAGATTACCGCCTGGTGGGCATGGAGGGTTCGCTTTCTCGCGATGAGCTGGCCGCCCTTTTAGAGTCGTTGAGGCGCAATCAGGCGCGCGCCACCTTAACCGGACCGTCCCCATCTTTGCCGCTGGCGCCCGTTGTCTCCGCGCCGGCCAAGTCCGTCCCGATCGCAGTACCGATCGGGGCTTCAAAGCCGCCTGCGCTGGAGAACGTTCCCGCCGCTGAGGATGAATTACAGGGCCAGCAATGGAGCGGGCTTGCCCTGCCTTTAGCTGATCAAAGAGTCACTTTCACGGTACTGGATAAAAATTTGTGGAAGCGGCTTTGGTCCCGCCTTGCTGATCAAAGAAAGCTGCCGTCCATTGATTTCCGTAAGTTCATGGTCGTAGGCGTGATTGCCTCCAGGAAGGACCGCGTCGATAATATAGAGATCGAACAGACCGTGATTTCGACTTCCGGCTTGATCGTGCGCTATCGCATGGTCGTGCACCGCAGGATGCTGGCCGTGGGAGGCCCGAAGAACATCGGCATGGGCAATCGGGCTCCCTACCTTTTAAAAGTTATTGCGCGCTCCGAAGTGAAGGTCAAATTCGAGGAAATAGAGGAAATAAAGGAGAAACTGGATGAATAAACTGGCATTGGTCTTAACATTAATGGCGGCGGCGCCAGCGGCAAGCAGTTGGGCCAAGTCCCCGGTGGCGGCCACGGTGACCGACATAAAAGGCCGGCCTCAGGTCAAGGGGCAGGGCCAATCCTTCAGGTCCCTGAGGCGTCAGGACAGCGTCTATGAGGGGGATGTGATTAAGACCGGCTCTGGGGAATTGGCAGCCTTGGCGTTTTTGGGCGGTGTGGAATTGCGCATCAACGCCAATTCCAATTTCACCGTGCAATCCGGCGGCCGTGGCCAAGAGCCCCCCAGCGTGTTTACCACCCTGGGCCAGGCCTGGACTCGCCTGCTGCACGGTAAGGGCGGCGGCATGCAGGTGCGCACGCCGGTGGCGGTTTGCTCGGTGCGCGGCACGGAGGCCGACGTGGAAATGGGCGAGCGCATGATGGTAAAGGTTTACGAGGGGCTGGTGGATGTGGCCAACGATAAAGGCGCGCAGTCTCTGCGCGCGGGGCAATTGACGCAAGTCGCAAGCGCTGATTCCGCCCCGCAGGCGCCTAAATCCATGGATCAGGGCGATTATGGGACTTGGCAGAATTCATTGAAGCCCGAGGATACGGCCAAGGCTATGGAGCGCCTGAATAGGGAGGCGGCGAAAAACCGCACCCTGGAGCTGGAGATGGATGATAAGGACGGGAAAAAGAAGAAGATAAAGCTTAATTTTGAGAAAAAGTAATCTGACCGGACTTTGTTTTTTTCAAATTGTGACAGCTATGTGGGGGCACGGAATTAAACGGCTCAGCGCCTCCCTTGGCGAAAAGGGACTTCCTTATCTTCGCCAGGGCCTCGCCCTGCCGGGCGAGGTGAGGCGCTGGGGTTTTCGCCCCGGTCGGTACAGCTCGATCGGGGCGAAAACCTTTATTTTGACCGTAACGCTGATCATTAATTCCGTTCCCGCCCACGCCCTCGACTCAGCCAGCCTGCAATTCACCGTTCCCGCTCCCGACCCGGTGCAAGCGGGAGAAACGTTGTCGCTGCAGGCCCTGGCCATCAACACGGGCACAACCGATTGGGAGCCGGGAACTTATTATTGGGTGGGCGAGGTTTACGATCTGGAGTATAAACTGCTTGGACGCACCGACCAGGTTTCCCCGCCGGAAAGGGTGCCCGCCGGGACCGTGGCCTCGATCTCCCTGCCCTTCCACGTTCCCGCGACCATGTTCGGCCGCAAGCTTTATCGCGTGTTTTTAGTTAAGGACGCGCGGACCTTGATTACCTCGGAATACAAGGGCTTTTCCGTGGTGGAAAAGCCCATTCCTCCGGCGCCCGAGGTGGTTGCCTACCGCGTCGAGGGGAATCTAACCCTTTCCTATAAGAACTCCAGCATGGGGCACTGGAAAAATCATAAAGGGGCTACGACGTTTAACAGCGTGGGGAAAATTAAGGACGCCTCGTATTTGATCAACGCCTATATTCTCCATGAGCCGGGCAAGGTGTTCGATCCCTTTATCATCATGGGCAATTACTACGCCTCCTGGGGAACCATTTACGCCGGCGATGTGTTGCCCAATTTGACGGCGCTTTCAGTCTCAGGCCAAGGCATGCGCGGGGCCATGCTTGAGCAGAGAAAAGGGCGCTTGGATTGGAACGTGCTGGGTGGGCAGACCATCACGTCCCAGGCGGGAACCGCCGCTACCAACGGCCGCTACGCCCGCTCCCTGTATGCCGCCAAATCAGGCGTGGATTTAGGCGCCAACTTCAGAAGCAATGTTAATTATTTCTTGAGCAGCGATGAAACCGGATCTTTAAGCTCGGATCCCAAGTCGGCGAACTTCCGCGGTCCCACGCTAGTCGCCCAGAAAAATTCCGGCTACGGCGCCGATCTTTCCTGGGAGCCGCGGCCCAAGCTCAAGTTCTTGGCCGCTTACCAGAAAAACGAGTTTTTTGCCGACACCACCAAGCCCGGCGCCAGCGATAAGGCTATACGGGGAGAAATTAATTGGGATCGTAAACTGTTTAAATTTAAGTCCTATGTGCAGCGGGCGGGGGCGAATTTTGTGGCCTTCGGGGCGCCCGGCGTGGTGGGCGACCGCCTGACCTTTGACGGCTCCTTGGTGGCTTTTCTAGCCCAGTGGTATACCCTCTCTCTGGCCGGCAATCAATACAAGGATAATGTGGCAAACAACCCTAAGAAGGTCACGACCACGCAGCGGGTGGCCAGCATGGGTCATTCATTCCAATTTCCCAGCGCCACCAGCTTAAGCCTTAATGCCTCGGTTAACACCGCCAAAGGCCAGCCAACCTCGGCCCTAAACAACCAGACGGTGACCGGGGGCATAGGAGCCG
The DNA here is from genome assembly GCA_001800015.1 of Elusimicrobia bacterium RIFCSPHIGHO2_02_FULL_57_9. GTDB lineage: Bacteria > Elusimicrobiota > Elusimicrobia > UBA1565 > UBA9628 > O2-02-FULL-57-9. The sequence goes on along the minus strand of MGUO01000156.1, from coordinate 5,438 downwards.
GGCAAATCATCAAATCCCACAGCATCTCGTTAAACTTCCAAAACAGCCAATTCCGGGATAAAAACAAGCTGGCTCATGATCTGGACACCCAAACCTATGGGTTCTCCTCCAATTGGCGGCTGCCGCGGCGCTGGAGCACCACCTTCGGCATTACCCGCTCGGATGCCAAGGATAAAATCGACGGCTCCAAGCGCAGCAGCCAATCCGTCACGCCCAGCTTTTCTCTGCCGTTTAACGCGCAATGGGTGGCACAGGTATGGGGAACCTGGACCGCGACAAAAAACACCTCCCCGATCCTGCCCGCCGACAGCTCGCTTTTTTCCGTTAACTCGGAATTTACCTGGGCCCGCAGCCGCCAGACCAGCATCACCATGGGGGTGGGGGGCAATCAGAGCAAGGATAAGATCAACTCGGCCAACACATTCAAGGAAGCCACTGCTTCCTTGCGCTACTCTTATTCGTTCTGATCCGGCGTGGGGGAAATGGATTTCTTGCGATTGAGCTTGGCCATGAATTTCTTGAGGGTTTTGTCCTTGGGCGAGAGTTTCAGGGCCCGGACCCAGGCGTCTCGGGCTTTGTCGCGTCGGCCCAGGGAATAATAAGCCGAGCCCAGGCGCTTGAGGGCCGTGAGATCATGCGGTTCCAAGGCCAGTATTTCATTGAGCACGACGATCGCCAAGTGGTGTTTGGCGTCGTAGATGTGATGCAGGGCCACGAAATGCTTGTATTCCAAAAGCTTCATGCCCGGTGTGACTGTGTCCTCGGCCAGTTCGGGCTGTGAGAATAGCAGCAACTCCAAAAGTTTCTTATAATTCTCCTCACCCGGAGCCAGTTCCCGGGCATAGCGCAGTCCGTTGTAGGCGAGTTTTAAATCCCCCGGCAGGGCCAGATAGCCTTTTAGCCCCAAAATGGCCATGCGGGAGGCCTTGTCTCGGGGGGGAAGCTCGACGGCGACTTTGACCACCTCTTCCAAGCGATTCTGCAGGGATTTGGTGTTGGGGTCGCTGGGATCCAGGTCTATCAGAGCCTGAAGATCGAGCAGGGCTTTTTGATACGCGCCCTTGGCGACCAGGCTCATGCTGCGTTCGCGCAGTTTTTTGGTTGTCAGCGCCAGCTGTTTGCGGGCTTCCAGAATCATGGTCTGGGCGGTTTTTTGCTCGGGGTCTACCCTCAGGATCTCGCCCCATTTGAAAATGGCCTGACGATAATCACCTTCCTTGTAAAATTGCAGAGCCTGCTGATAATATTCCTCAAGAATCTTGACCGAGGAAGCTTCCTTGGAGGCGGCGCAAACAGCGCCCGGCCAGCTCAGGATGAGGGTCAAGGCCAGTGCGCGGATCACTTGACCGCCTCTTTATGGATTTCTCTAATCAAACTGATCTCGATCCTGCGGTTTCGTTTGCGGCCTTCTCGCGTGTCATTGGCGGCCAGGGGCCGGTATTCGCCGTAGCCCCGGGCATGAAAGCGTTGGGGATCCATGTCTTGCGAGATCAGGAATTTGATGACCGAGAATGAGCGGGCCGCGGAGAGCTCCCAGTTGCTGCGATAGCCTCCACCCACGATGGGAAGGTTGTCGCTGTGTCCCTCGACCAAAACGGGATTGGAGACCTCGGAAAACAGCCGCGCCAACGCCTCGAGCAGGCCTTTGGCCCGGGGCGAGAGGCGTTGCGAACCTTCGGCGAAGATCACCGGCGTAGGCAAGGTCAGGCGTATATAACGCGAGGTGACCTCGACGCCGAAATCATCAAGGGCCAGCCGGTTCATTTCTTTTTTTATCTGAACCGCCATCTCGGTTTCCTGAAGACGGGCCTGGGCCCGATCCGCTTGCTTGCGGCCGGCTACATCGGTCTCGATCTGAGCCAGCGCCCGGGCGTATTCCGGGGACTTCTGGGAATAGGCATAAGCAAAGAGCGCCATGAAAAGAATCACCAGGGTCGACATAAGGTCGGCGTAAGGCACCATCCATAATTGGCTTAGGTCTTCGTAGGCCCGCATCAGCTTTTCTTCCCTTTTTTATCCCGTAAAATAATAATTTCAACCCTGCGGTTGCGCGCGCGGCCCGAAGGCGTTTCATTGGCGCCGATGGGATGGTATTC
>MGUO01000156.1:0-3310 GCA_001800015.1 Elusimicrobia bacterium RIFCSPHIGHO2_02_FULL_57_9 | reverse complement strand
GGCGGCAAGCCTTCCTCAACCAGGCGTTCAATGACGGAATAAGACCGGGCCACCGACAGCTCCCAATTGCTGCGATAGGGCGGGGTCATTAAGGGCACATTATCGGTATGTCCCTCCACAATCACCTCGTTGGGCATTTCCTTAAGCACCTTGGCCAGATTCTTGATCCGCTCGGCTGCGGCGGATGAAAGAGAGGCTTGCGCACTGGCAAAAAGAAGTTGATCCTGCAGGCGTACCCGGATGATATGCTCGGTGACGGCCACATCGGCAAACATGGATTTGAGCTTGTCCGCAGCCCGATTTTCCTGAAATTCCCGGGGATTGGGCTCTGGCGCGCCTGTCTTGGATCGATCTATAAGATGAGCCGCGTCGAAAGTGCGCGCCAAATCCTGTCGAGCCTTTGGCTCCTGCCGGGATAGCGCGAAGAGAACCAGGAAAAAAAGCATGAGATTGGTCATCATGTCGGCTAGCACCACCAGCCAGAGCGGGTTATCTTTTTGGATGGGGGCCCGGTGCAAAAACGGGATCATGCTGAGAGCTGGTGCTTTTTGGCTCCGCCGCGGCGCAGGTAGAATGACAGATAACCCTCGAGCTTGCGCGCGATAAGCCAGGGAGTCTCGCCGTGCAGCAAGGACAATATTCCCTTGGCGATGAGCTCGCGATTGAGCATCTCTTCTTCGGAGTAAAAGGTCAGCTTGGTCGAGATGGGAAGAAAAAGGAAATTGGCCGAGAAAATGCCGTAGAAGGAAGCTGTCATGGCCACGGCCATGGAGGCGCCCATGGCGGAGGGGTCGGTGATATTGCGCAGCACCTGCACCACCCCGATCAGGGTGCCCAGCAGGCCGAAGATGGGCGCGAAGGTTCCCGCGGCCCTGAATATTCCGCTGATTTGCTGATGGCGGTGTTGCGTGGAAAGCATGTCGCGCTCGAAGCGCTCTCGGATGACTTCCGCTTCCATGCCGTCCAAGATCATTTGCATGCCGTCCGCCATAAAGGGGTGGGGGGCGCTCGTTATTTCTCCGGCGAGCGATTCGATGCCTGTTCGACGCGCCTTTTCCGCCCAGAGTATAAAGGTCTTGATCAGCAATTGCGGGCTGGGCCGTTGGGGCGGCACCAGCATCATCCATAAGGCGCTGGGCACATGGCGCAGGGCCGACCAAGGGTAGCTGATCAAGACCGAACCAAAGGTTCCGCCGAAAATAAGGATGATGGCTTCCTGGTTAAGCAGAAAGTGCGTCATATTCCCGACGCTGAGTATGTAGAGGACCACTCCGCAGCCCACCAAGGTTCCTACGATGGTCATGAAGTCCATGACGTTTTCCTAGGCTCCGCCGCCGTTTCGGTTGAGGATGATTTTTCCTTCCTTAATTAATTGACTTAGGGCCTTGAGCACGCGGCGTATCTCCCATTGCGCCGCTTCCTCGGATACTTCGGGCGAGAATTCGATTTCTTGGGCCAGCCACTCCCCCAGGCCGGTCTTAAGCTTGGGCATGACTTGCTGCTTCAAGGGTTCCGAGAATTTGAGGGCAGCGGCCATGCTTCGCACCGGCACCTGGCGGCTTAAGGCCATGAGATCGGCTTCGCTGAGCCAGGCGATGTCTTCCAAAAGTATGATGCGCTGCTGCACACGCTTGCACATGGCGGGGTCTTTCTGACGCAGGGCGTTCATGATCTCGCTTTGCAGGCGCATGGGCGCTTCGTTAAGGACCTCGAGCAATCGTTCCTCTCCGCCGGTCATATAATCGATTTTGGTGAGGATATTTTCCTCAAGTTTGCGCACTTCCGCGTGATTAAGCAAAACCGCCTGGGACATGCGCGTGACCACCTGGTGCCTGGTTTCCGGCTTCATTCCCGCCAGGGCCTGGGAGGCCAGTTCCGGGGGAAGATAGTGCATGATCGCGGCCGCCGCCTGCGGCGACTGGCCCCGGAGCAGAATGCTGAGCGTGGGCAGATCCCGGGGTCCTATGAAGGCAAAGGGAAGCTCGCGGGAGGCCGTTGCATTTCCATTTCTTTCGGCCGGGCCGGCCGCCGGTTGCTTCGTCATTTCCATTCCATTTCTGGATTCGAAGTCGGTCCTGTTTAGGTTGCTCCCGATATCCGCGTTGCTTTTAAGGTTGTTGGCGACTTCCTTGAATACGCTCAAAAAAGGGTGGATGGAGCGCTGAAAGAAAAATAGAAATAGACAAGCGACCGCCAGCCAGAATAAGGACAAAAGGCGCGCGGGGGTCAGAAAGTCGGCAAGGCCGGGCCACTTGGGTTTGGCGCCAGCCGCCTCTTTTTGCAGGCTCATTTTCTCGAAGACAAGAGTGTCGCCTCTTTCCCTCTTAAGGCCGATGATGCCTTCCACGGCTTTGCGCATGAGGGCCAGGTCGGCCTCAGCCAGGTTTTGGTCCGCATAGATCGTGACTCCGATGCACCGCACCGAGGAAACTTCCAAGGGAGCCACGGCCGGGGTTTCCTTAACCGGCACCCCGGGAAGAACCTCTTCGCTCTTTTCCTGGCGCTGAGCCTGCGAGAGCAACTCCGCGTTGACGATGACGATGATGTCGTCGGTTCCCAGCATCTTGCGTAGAACCGATTCCAGCCTTTTTTCCACCGATGATTCCAAGGCGACCTTGGCCTCAATATTTGCGGCGGAGAACGCGGGGGCGGCTAAGGCGGGCGCCAATACTTGCCCGGCAGCCGTGAAAAGCACAAGCGCTCGCAGAATCATTTGATTGCCGGATAAGTGTAACAGGGGTGTGTTAAAAATTCAAGTATTGGGCTAAACGCCGACTAAAGTCATAAGCCGACTAAAGTCATATTGACTTGTCAAGGGGCCCCTGTTACACTTTCAGCGTTGTCCCGAGCATGATAAAAATAGGATGCGATTTAAAGGGTTTTTATTGTCTGGCGGCGCTGCTTTTAACGGCGCAGGCAGGCTGGGCCGGTGCTCGCCTGACCAAGGCCTCCGGCATAGTCCAATATAGGGCGGCGAACTCCACCGCATGGGCGGTAATCAAGGCCCTTCCCCATGAAATCGCCGCTCAGGACTCCGTGCGCACGGGTGCTAAGGCCGGGGCGACCCTTGTTTTTGACGACGCCTCACGCGTGGATTTGGGCGCTAACGCGAGTTTTACCCTGGAGGAAGCCAGCCCCGGGCGTTGCTTGCTGAATCTGAGCATCGGCCGGCTGCGGGCCTATGTCCAAAAGGCGGCCTCGCGCAACTTCTCAGTGCGCACGCCCACCGCGGTTTGCAGCGTGCGCGGCACCGAATTTCAGGTGGATGTCGCCCGGGGCGGCCGCACCACCGTCGATCTTTATTCCGGCA
>MGUO01000155.1:6178-6327 GCA_001800015.1 Elusimicrobia bacterium RIFCSPHIGHO2_02_FULL_57_9 | reverse complement strand
GGCCTTTTTGCGGCCCCCAGAAAGTTCGGGTGACCGGACCCAGCAAGATGCCGGCCACGCGGCCGCCTTCATCTATGCCGGAGGCGGTTTTGCGGTAAACCTTGCCCAGCTCGAAAAGCCGGATGGATTTAAGCCCATGATTAAGATTG
>MGUO01000155.1:0-6170 GCA_001800015.1 Elusimicrobia bacterium RIFCSPHIGHO2_02_FULL_57_9 | reverse complement strand
GTTTTGCAGCAGGCCGGTCAGCAAGGTCGGGCGCAGGGTGGTCCAGTCTTGCGAAAGAGGATTGGTCACGCGCGCCAGATTCTTATTTTCAAGGCGAGCCATATCCAAAATTTTTTTTGAAAGGAAGTCGTAATTGCAGGCTTCGCAGAGACCCAAGGCGGCCAGGCGCTTGCGGCAGCGCTCGGCCAAGGCTTGGCTGGGAATGGCGCGCGAGGGCCGCAGGGCAACGGGCGAGGTCTTTAAGGGGATATGGTCGTAGCCCAGCAAGCGTCCGATTTCCTCGGCAAGGTCCCAGACCGTGGCTAGGTCCCAGCGATAGCTGGGCGGCGAAAAGCGCAGTTTCTGCCCCTCGGTTTCCAGCGCGCCGATGCGGCTGAGCGTGGAACAAATCGCCTCATCCGCAAAATCAGGCCCTAGAATTTCGTTTATGCGACGGGTGGTCGCCACAATCTGGGAGATGTCGCCGTCGGTTTTGCCGGCGTTTAAGGGCTCCGAGGCCTTGGCGTCTTGGCCGCATAGTTTTAGAATCAGCCCGGTGGCGCGGGCCGAAGCGGTTTCTACCATGGCCAGGTCGGCGCCGCGCTCGAAGCGATAGGAGGATTCCGAGCGCAGGCGCAGCTTCTGCGAGGTTTTGCGCACGGTCACGGGGTCAAAATGGGCGCTTTCCAGAAAGGCGCGGCTGGTTTTTAGCGTCACCGAACTTTCCAGCCCGCCCATGATCCCGGCGACGGCCAAAGGCTTGTGCGAGTCCGCGATCACCAGGCATTGGGGATCGAGCGAATAATCCTTGTTGTCCAAGACTTTGATTTTCTCGCCGGCCTGAGCGAAGCGCACTATGATTTCTCCGCCCTCGACGAGGTCCAGGTCAAAGGCGTGCAGGGGCTGGCCGATATCCAGCAAGAGATAGTTGGTGATGTCGACTAAGTTGTTGATGGGACGAAGCCCCACGGCTTCGAGCTTTGAGGCCAGCCAGCCCGGGCTGGGGCCTATTTTTAAATTGGTGAAAACCCGGCCCATGTAGCGCGGGCAGGCTTGCGGGGCGTCGATTTTTACCGGGAGGCAAGAGATGTCGTCGGCGGCTTTAAACGGGCGCTGGGAATGCTCGGTCGCAAGCCTTAAAGGGAGCTGAAAATACGCCGCCAACTCCCTGGCTAGGCCCAGATGCGAGAGGCAATCGGGACGGTCGGGCGATATGTCGATATCCAGAATCACGTCGGAATATCCCAGCGCGGCGACATCCAGGCCCAGGGCGATCTGGGGATCCATGACCAGAATGCCGCCGTTGCTTTGCGCGCCCAAGCCGAGCTCTTCGCTTGAGCAGATCATGCCTTGGGATTCTATGCCGCGTATTTTGGCGTGGGCAATGCGCCTTCCGCCGGGCAAGACCGCTCCGATTTTAGCCAGCGGTATTTTTTGCCCCACCGCGACATTGGAGGCGCCGCAGACCACGGAAAATTTTTGGTTCCCATCGTCGACCGTGCATAAGGACAGGCGGTCGGCGTTAGGGTGTTTGTCGATGCTCAGGATTTGCGCCGTGACCACTCCGGAGAAGCCCGCGCCGCGCGAATTCGCCGCGGCGAGCTCAAAACCGAGCTTGGGCATATGCTCGGCGAGATCGGAGGCCGGCATTTCCAGGGCGACGTATTCTTTAAGCCAGTTATATGAGACTTTCATCGAATTGGCTCAAGAAACGCATGTCGTTTTCATAAAAGTCGCGGATGTCCTTAATTCCTAAGCGCAGCATGGCCACCCGCTCGACGCCGATGCCGAAGGCAAAGCCGGACCAAGCCTCGGGATCATAATTGACGAATTTAAAAACATTTGGGTTGACCACCCCCGCCCCCAGCATCTCGATCCAGCCGGATTGCTTGCAGACAGAGCAGCCTGAGCCCGAGCAGAAAAGGCAGCCGACGTCCACCTGGGCCGAGGGTTCGGTAAACGGGAAATAAGAGGGAATAAAACGCGTGCGGGTGTCTGGCCCGAACAGCCTTTTAAGAAACAGGTCCAAGGTCCCTTTAAGATCGGCGAAGGTGATGTTTTTATCCACGGCTAGGCCCTCGACTTGATGGAAAACGGCCGAGTGAGTGGCATCGACTTCTTCGTTGCGGAAAACCCGGCCCGGGCAGATGATGCGCAAAGGCGGGCGGCTGGATTCCATGGCTCGGATCTGCACGGCGGAGGTGTGGGTGCGCATGACCAGGGGGGGGTCTTCCAGATAAAAAGTGTCCTGCAAATCCCGGGCGGGATGATGAGCCGGAATGTTCAAGGCCTCGAAATTGTAGTATTCCGATTCAACCAGCGGGCCTTCCGCCCAGGAAAATCCCATGAGGCTTAGAATCTTGGCCATTTCCGATATGGTTTGAGTCAGGGGATGCAGCCTTCCGCGCGCCGGCATGAAGGCGGGCAGGGTCAAATCGAGGGAGGATTCAGACAGGGCCGCCGCATCGGCCTGGGTTTCCAGTTGGGCCTTGCGCGCCGCGATTTTTTCCTCGAGCGCGCCGCGTCGGGCTTGGGCCTGGGGGCCCAGCTCGCGGCGTTCTTTCAGGGGGAGGTCTTTGAGATTTTTAAGCAGTTCAGTCAGCGAGCCCTTGCGCCCGAGAAAGCGCAGGCGGATTTTTTCAAGGGCGTCTAAGTCCGCGGCTTGGGCGGGATCGGCGGATTTAAGGGCGGACTTCAGCTTCGCGTAAGCGGAATCCCAGTTTTTACGGGTCAACGACGCCATTTTGGGATGGCGGGAGGCTATTTGGATCCTGCTTGAGCCAGGGCGGCGAACTGCTTGAAGGAAGCGTCGTCGCGCACGGCCATTTCCGACAGCATCTTGCGGTTCAGGGCGACCCCGGCTTTTTTGAGCGCGGACATGAAGCGGCTGTAGGTGGTGCCGTTTTGGCGGCAGGCCGCGTTAATGCGCTCGATCCAGAGCGAGCGGAAATCCCCTTTGCGGTCCTTGCGGCCGATATAGGATGAGACCAAGGACTTGTCCACCTGCTGGATGACCATCCGCCACCGGCGGCTCTTGTCCGAGTAAAAGCCCTTGGCTAGGCGGAATTTCTTCTTTTTGTGATGGCGGGTGGTGACGCCGGACTTGATTCTCATAAATCCTCACGCGTAGGGAAGATAGCGGCTGATGGTTTTTCCTTCGGTTTTGGTCAGGGTATTTTTTCCGCTTAAAAACCGGCTGCGCTCGTTGGACATGGGCGCCAAAAGATGGCGCTTGCCCGCCCGCTGATGCCGCCATTTGCCGCCGGCGGTTTTAAAAAAGCGCTTTTTGGCGCCGCTGTGTGATTTTAATTTCGGCATATCAGTGTTTCGGTATCAGCGTCATGACCAGGCGGTTTCTGTCGGCCAGGGGAGCCTGCTCCACCGCCGCCGTCAGCGTCAATCTCTCCTTGATCGTATCCAGCAATTTCATTCCCAGGTCGCGGTGCTGCATTTCTCGCCCGCGGAAAATCACGGTGATACGGACCTTGTCATGCGCGGCGATGAACTCGCCGATATGCTTGATCTTCGTATCCAGGTCGTGCGCTCCGATATGCGGCTTAAAGCGCACTTCCTTTAAAAGCCCCGCCTTTTGCTTCTTGCGGGATTCGCGAATCTTCTTTTCCTGCTCGTAGCGGTACTTCGAGTAATCTAAAATCTTGCAAACAGGCGGGTTAGCCTGAGCGGCGATCTCAATCAAATCCAAACCGCGGGTACGCGCTAGGGCCAGCGCTTCCTGGAGGGGTTTGACTCCGATTTGAGTACCGTCCGAATCGATGAGGCGAACCTGACCGGCGGTGATCCGCGCATTGACCCGGGTGTTATCTTTACTTGCCTTGTTTATGACTCTCCTTAAAGCAACGAGCCCTGAATGAGGTAAAACTATAACAGTTTTGAGATGGGACGTCAATTCGATTTTCGGCCACTATTTAAGACTCGAAGAAATATTTCCCAGAATTTCGCCGGACACGTCGCCCATCAGCGTGAAATATTGTTTTTTGCGCTTCCAAGCCAGGACGCGGCTGGCGCCGGATAAACGCAGCGAGCCGGCCCCGTCCCCGGTTTGGAGATCGGGTTGCTTGGGCGGCTTGACCGGGCGTTGGGTTTGGAACAGGGAGATCACGGCCAAGCCGTCGGTGTAGCGCAGATGCCGGATGACTTGCTTGCCGATGTCGAAGAAATCCGCGCTTTCGAAGACAAAGCCGCCGGGCAAATCCGCGGGAAAGCGCATGGTTTTGCCCGTGGCCTCATTAAGTTCTTCGAGGGACATGAAATCCGGCTCAAGCCCATGGCCTGAGACCGCGCCGGCCGAGGCCGCATCCAGCCGGAAGAGGCTGTCGTCGAGAGTTTTGCGGGGTTCAAAGCGGCTGAAGCGCGACAGGACCGCGAAGGATTTCTTGGGGAGGAGCCTCTTGTTGGCCAAAATGACGCCGGTCTGGCGGTCTATCCAGAGCTGTTGATGCGGTTTGCCGGAAACCAGCGGTTTGAATTCCAGCACCCACGCAAAGCGCCCGGCGACCTTGTCCGGCCCGCTCACCGCCAGGCTGTAATTCTTAAGCAGGAGTTCGCGCTCTTTTTCCGGAGACATGAGCTTCTCGTAGCTTTTAACCGCGTCCCCCCTGAGCGTTTTGCCCGATTTGAGCCAATGCACTTGTTCCGATTCCCCGTCGCTGATGATCATCCGCAGGATCCTGCCGTCGGGGGCGATGAATTCGCGGCGCTTTCTGTTATTCGGGGCATGATAGATTTCCACTTCTTCCGCGCGGGCCCGCTTGCCGCGCCAATGCGTCACCATCATACGGCCTTGATAGAAGGTGGGTGGAGGGTTGAGAGCCAGGTCCAGCAAGGATTCGGGGGCGGGGGCGGCGGGAGCGCCATGCGCCCAGAGAAGCAGAACGGCCAGGGATTTAGTCAGCATCCGGGTCTTCGTAATCGCCGTAGGCCAACAAGGAATAATCGGATGAAGCCAGCGTGCCTTGCGGCACCAGGGATTCGGCCGTGTATCGAGAATGCGCGGTCATTAGGGGTTCCAGAGGGAGATAATGGTCCGGATCTTTTTGTTTTAGTCCGAGCCAGAGCGCCGCGATTAAAGCGGTGGCCAGGGCGCCCACGGGAATTCCCAAGCGGGGAAGCCCGCCGGTCCAAGAATGGTTGTATGAAGGGAAAGGCCCGGACAGCTTTCCCTCGATGCGCGCGATCAATTCCGGCGGCGCGGCGCGGCGCGGCGCGGCAAATAGGGTTGCCTTAGTCAGGCGCAAAGACTCAAGTTCACTGCGGCAAGAGTCGCAGGAGGCCAAATGGAATTTGATGCGTTCTTGATCGCGGATATTAATCTCTTGATCCAAATAGGCGGAGAGCAAGGATTGATCCTGGCAAGCGCTCATTGGATTTTTCCCTCCTTTTCCAAGGCTTCGTAAGCCCGGCGTATCAAGACGCGGCCTTGGTGGATGCGCGAGCGCACGGTACCCACCGGGCAGCCCATGATTTTGCCGATCTCCTCGTAAGAAAGGCCCTCGATATCGCGGAGTGTCACGGCGGTTCTGTAATGAACAGGCGTTGAATTCAAGGCTTTCTGAACCATTTCATCCGTTTCCCGGCGGACGATTTCATCTCCCGGCGCGGCCTGTTGATCCGGCAGCACCTGCTCCCAGGCAGAGCCGTTGGCCGGGGAATGGATGTCGAGCGAAACCATGTGATTATGGGAGTAGCGTCTGACGCCGTCAAGATAAATATTATGCAGAATGCGCAAAAGCCAGGAATCAAAAGGCCTGGTCCGGTCGTAAGAGGAGAAGTGCGTATAAGCCCGCATGAACGCCTCCTGCATCAAATCCTGGGCATCCTGCTCGTTGCCCGACAAGCGGTAGGCGAAGTTATAGGCTTTTTCGCCCCATAACCGCAAAAGCTGTCGGAAATCTTCGCTTCGCCGCTTCATATTTAATACGGATGAGAAGTTAAAAAGTTCGCCTGTTACGGCGCGGTTTTAAGTTGAGACCGCGTCTTGTGCCGGCGCAGGGCCAGCTCGATGAGGCGGTTTAACAGTTCGGGCAGAGGCAGCCCCGAGGCCTTCCACAGCAGATGATACATGCTCGAGGGGGTAAAGCCGGGGATGGTGTTGATCTCGCTGAAGTAAACGGCGCCCGAATTTTTATCCATGAGGAAATCCGCGCGGGCCATGCCGTAGCCGTCCAAGGTCT
>MGUO01000154.1:967-1182 GCA_001800015.1 Elusimicrobia bacterium RIFCSPHIGHO2_02_FULL_57_9 | reverse complement strand
TTAAACGAGCACTCCTTGAAGCGAAATCGATCGCGTATTCCGCCAGCGCCAGCGGCATGTATCTCTCCACCGAACTGTTTCCCCGCCTCGGCATCGCTGACCAAATCAAGGCGAAGAGTCAGAGAATCGAAAGCGAGCGAGTTGGCAACGTGGTCGCTCGTGGAGATGCCGAGATCGGCTTCCAGCAGGTCAGCGAGTTGCTTCCCATCAACGGC
>MGUO01000154.1:0-952 GCA_001800015.1 Elusimicrobia bacterium RIFCSPHIGHO2_02_FULL_57_9 | reverse complement strand
CCGCTGCCGCCAGAGGTTCAGAGAGTCACGGTGTTTTCGGCGGGCGTGGCCGTAGGCGCCAAGGATCCGGAGGCAGCCAAAGCGCTCATCAAATTCCTGGCGTCACCGGCCGTCCACGCCGCTATCATTAAAAGTGGCTTGGAGCCGGTGACATCCCAGTGAAACGCTGCCTTACTACCGCGCTACTCTGCGGCTTGTTCGAAACTGCCTCCGCGCAGGGATTTAATCCCGTAACTTTCTTTCAGGAAAACTGCGCCCTCTGCCACACGATCGGCGGGGGGGCTAGCTTGGGTCCGGATCTCAAGGATGTCCACAAAAGAGTGGACCGAGAGTGGTTCGTCCGTTTTGTTTTGGATCCGGAAGCCATCATCGACCAGGGGGATGCCCGGGCGCTGGCGATCCAGCAGGAGTTTGGCGGGATCGTGATGCCCACGATCGAGATGAGCAGTGTTCAGGCCGAAGCTATTTTTTTGTGGCTGGAATGGGAGTCCTCGCGGATTGCGATCGAGCGCGGCGAACCGCAAACCGAACAGCTTGGTGCAGGATCGGCCGGGGCGGAGTCTCTACCGTTCCGATCACAGTTCGGGGAGCCCGCTCTCAGCACCCGAGAGCTAACGCCGCGGGATGTTGCCTTAGGGAAAAACTTGTTTCAAGGGGAGCAGCAGCTTTCCAACGGCGGACCAGCCTGTATCTCCTGTCACACCATAAGCCTCTTGGGCGGACTGGGCGGCGGGAAATTGGGTCCCGACCTCACCGGCATATGGGAACGCCTTGGCGGACGAAGGGGCTTGGAAGCCTGGTTGCGGACGAATCCCACCAGTACTATGCGAACAGTATTCGGAAAACACCCGATTATGCCGGAAGAAGCTCTATCGCTGGTGGCGTATTTCGAGCAGGCGAAATTTTCTGAACCCCGGGGATCATCCTCGGGGCTGCTCCAATTCATTCTCTT
>MGUO01000153.1:3316-9594 GCA_001800015.1 Elusimicrobia bacterium RIFCSPHIGHO2_02_FULL_57_9 | reverse complement strand
ACCCGAGAACCCGGAGCCGCTGATCACGGCCACGCCGGTGTTGAAAAGCACGAAGGTCGAGAAATGATTGATGTTGATGGTGATGGTGCGGTTGACCCTATCGATGACTGGCGCAGCGCCCGTGACATCCTGCTGCAGGATATAGGCATTAGCCGCCTGGTTATACCAGTAGAGATTCAAGTTCTCCGGCTCGGTGCCGGTGGAATAGGAAATAGTCATCTGCGCGGGCTGGGCCAGGGCGGTGCGCACGCCCAAGGGCAGCAGCACGTCATAGAAGGCGCTGAAAGGACTTATCTCCGGGGGCTTGGAGGCCATAGCCTGAAACAGGTCCGAGGGATAGGCGCTGGGGGCAAAGCGCATCGCCCGGATATTGGCTTCCACGGCCTTAAGTCGATTGGGTTGGCTGCCGGTGGACAATATATCCGCCGATTTCTGCAGCAAAACCTCGACGGTGGAGGAGGCGTCCACCGCGAAAACGCCCTTGGGCAAGGTCACGCGGCCGGTGTCTCCCTCGATAAGCAGGGTTCCGCCCAACACATTGCTGATATTGTTGCGATGCAGGCCGTCGATTCCCACGAAGAAGGTGACGGTCGAATCCATGAGGAATTGCGGGTTAACCGCCTCAAGGGAATCGGGATCCTTAGTCGAGGAATATCCCTTGACGCGCAGGGTAAAGCTTGACTCGGCCACGCCGGGGGCGTAAACCGCCGAGAGCCTCATGCGATTGGCGGATAATTCGACATCGGAGAGGCTGCCGCGCGCTGAAACAGCGGTCAGGATCAGGGCAAGATCATCGTCAGCGGCCGTTTTGGCGCGCAAGGGTTGGCCTAATTGAAAATCGATGAGAAAATTAGAACCCGAACGGCGGGTTTTGGCCAGAACAGCGGGCTTGGTCAGGCGCAACACCAAATCCAGGCTGCGCACCTCGACGCTGCTGGTGAAGATCATGTCCGAGGCCTCAGCCGGTGAAATCAGGCTATCGTCCTTGGTGACCAGCATCACGCGATAACGGGTATTGGTCTTAAATCCGCTCAAGGCATAGCCGGTGATGGAGCGCGTAGCCGGGTCGCGGGTTAAGGAACCGAAAAAGATGTCGCTTAAGCCCGCCGTGGCTCCGATAATCAGGTGGACTTCGTCTTCTCCGGGGGCCGAACCGTCCGGCTTGGCAATATCGCCGGATAGCGTGGCGCCGGCATTCAAGGTGATGATGCCCAGGTTCAAGGGCGCGTTGGCGATGGTCACCAATTGGTGGTGGCTGGCAAAACCCAAAGCGGTCACGGTCATGCGATAGGCGCCGGGCGTTAAGCTGGGGATTGTGAAATTGCCGTCGGCATCGGTAATGAAGGTGATGTCGGCTACAGGATTGGCCGTGGGGATGACATTATTTTTTTGCAGGAAGATAATGGCCCCCGGTCCGGGACCCTGGCCTTGTGAGAAGGCGGCCTGCAAGGCTTGGCCCGTGGCCCCCACCACAGTGCCGGAAATCGAGAATGTGGCCTGAGTCAACGCGAAATTCAAGGTCGTGGTGCTGATAATGTCCACTGAATTGACGATTTTCTGCTCATAAGGCGATTGGATATCGCCTTGCTGCAGGATCTCGCGCGCGGCCACGAACACGTCGTAAAATCTAACGGTCGGGTCCAAGCCGATCAGCGAATATTTCCCATCGCGGTCGGTGACGGCTCCCAAGCCGCCCTGGCGCCCGTTGGATTGGCCCGGCAGCTTGACCGCCGGCTTGGCGCTGATAGGCACATTGGCGATAGGAAAGCTCGTGGCCACATCCGTTACCCGGCCCGACAAGGTCAAGCCCGCCAACAGCTGAACCACGCCCAAATCCACGGTTTGGCCCTCGGCCACGGTCACGCCCGATTTAACCGCGGACACCAGGCTCATGCCGCCCTCGGACATTGACGACAAATCGTAAGGCGCGTTGAATTCGACGTCGTAGGCGCCGGGCAAGATATTCTCAATGAGCACCTGGCCGTTGGCATCCAGCCCTTCGCGCGCGAAGAAAAAGCCCCCTCCCACCCAAGGGTTAGCCACGGCGTTCACCGAGAAGCCCCGCGGCAAAAGGTTGATGTTCTCCCGGCCAATTAAGGTGAATTGGCGGGTGCCGTCAGCCAAGGTTTGCTGGACCGCGAGGGAAGCCTTGATGGTTCCCCCCAAAGTCAGTCGGATGTCCTGGCGCACGAGGCCGGCGCCGGCTACGGTAAGAATCAAGGGTTTGGACACATAGGCCTTGGGATAGCCGAAATCCTGGACGCTGATGGAATACTTGCCGTCGCCCACGGATTCAAAGGCATAAGAAGCCGAATTAGAGTTTTGAAACGAAATATTCAAGGTGTGCAGCACCGCGCCACGACTGCCGTATAAGAGAACCTGCACCGGCCGGCTGAGTGAAACCCCCGGGGGCAGGTACACCGAGCCCGACACCCGCACTCCTTGGCCGAGCCTCACCAAGATGCCCGTGGTATTGCTGGTAATCTGCAAAGCGGCCTGAAAATCGGCTATCTCGTTACCGTTGAAGGGATTTAAATCGAGATCGGGCTTGTTGCGCAGAATATAGGACCCAGGCGCCACGTTGTTGAAGGAGAAACTTCCATCGGCTCCAATCGCAGCGATGTAACCCATAACGCTGGATCCAGGAGACATCTCGATGCGGCTACAGGCACCCGCCAAGTTGCCCGCAACAGCGAACGGCCCCGGGTTCTGCAAGGACTGACGGTCCATGGGAACCAACTCCAAATGAAGCGCGCTAAGCGTGACGGGATTGCTCGAGGAGAGCAGGCAATAGCTGGTGGTAGGCGCGTTGTTTAGAATGCCCGTGAGTGAGCTGGCGGTAATGGCGAAATTGGAGCCTTGCGAGAAATTAACGTTGCCCGTGAAAGAGGCGGTGCCGCTGACGGTGAAAGTCGAGCCGGAAAGATCCATCACGAAAGACGCGGTGGAATGATTTATGAGCGGAATATCCTTGAGCGAGCGGGCGCCGGTTTTGCCGTACATAAGGCCGAAGCGGTAAAAGCCCGTTCCCAGAGGCGGTGAAATTAAGGTCATGCTGGAGCAAAAATAGTTTTGGGTCGTGCCTTGCAGCGCGGTAATGTCGGAGAGCGCGGTGGGTTGTATATCCGGCCCCGTAAGCATGACGCCGACGGATTTATAGTCGTCTACGCTGCGGCAGGCGCCGCCAGGCAAGGGTGGAATTTTCACATCCAGGCGCAAACGCGCGTCGTTGGCTGCCAAGGTCAGGGCCGCCGAGCCCCCGCCGGCGCCGACTGGCGCCGGCAAATCGCCGGAAGGGCTCATGTCAAAGCCTTGCAGGAAGCTTCGCAAAAGATAGGTTCCGGGCTCAAGGCCCGTGATGGTGAAGGGGCTTGAGGCGGCTACGGCGCTGGTGCTTAACCGCACTTGGGTGGAGACGAAGGAAAATGTTTTGGGATTATAGGCCTGCACGGCAACATCATAGGTTCCCGGCGGGCAGCCTTGGTTGTAAGCCCCCCCAAAATTAAAACACTGGCGGACCCGGCCGGTGTCGCCCGCCACGGTCATCGTGCCGTTGATCGAAACGCCCAAGCCCAAGTTCAAATCCTCGCCGCTTATATCCGAATTGCTGGAAATAACGATTTGCGCCGAAGCGGAGATAAATCCGAAGCTCTTGGCGGTGAGAGTCCAGGTCCCCGGGTCGAGCCCGAAAAGCGAGTAAGGGGCGCTTGTTTGCGCCACGCCTCCCGGCACGAAGGCGCCGCCGAAAACCAAAGGCCGCACACCCCCCTGTTTAAGCGCTTCGACGGAAACCCAGGAGCCGAATGAGCCGACGGAAGGCAGGGTGACGGCGCCGGAGACGTTGCTCTTTTTGGTCATGATCAGGGAAACGTCAAGCATCCCTGCGCCGGTGATAATGTTACCGGCAATGCGCGAGGATATCTGCAGATCGGGGAGATTAATTTCCAACTCATAAGTGCCCGGCGGCAGGGCTAAAATCGTCCAGGTGCTGGCGGTCTGCCCGAAATTATTCGCCCCGTTATCCGAGTTAATGGACCCGGCGAAGAAATGCAAGCTGGCGAAAGCCGTGGCGGAATAATCCGCGTTATGGGCAAACACACCGCCCATCATGTCGCGGAAAGCAGGCGAGGGAAGAAGGACGTTGACCCTGACGAAAGAATTCTGCGGGAAGCTTAAATTGCCCGCGTCGGTCCCGGCGTCGGTCGCCGCCACGTTATAAACGGCCGTGCTGAGCGTGACAGTGCGGCCCTCGGCGGTTAAAAAGCTGGTCGAGGCCAGTACATTATAAATCCCCTGGTCTTTCAGGCCGAAAATCTGGAAATAGCCTGTGGGGCTGGCCTGGGTGTAATTGCCGGAGGTCGAGCCGGGACCGGAAGCCGAAATCGCGGCTGCAGCGCCCGCCGCGCCTAGGCTGCCGTAAATCGAAGGGGACTTCAGTATCTTGATCAACAGGCCGGTGTCGACGGCCGAACCCCCTCCCACGCTGATGCGAACTTTATAATCCCCGGCCGGCACGGATTGGGGCGGAGTGGACTGCTGATTGGTGCCGTTCCAGAAAATGTTCTGCTTTTGACCGGCATTCCCGAAGCCGAAAGAACGGAAAACCGCGGGATAAAAATTGACGGGGTCGGTAGAAATCACCACTTCCCAAGAGGCGTCGATATTGGTGTTGAAATGGATGTTGAAGCTCGCTGTTGCGCTGTCTAGAGAAACGTTGTTGATGCTCAGGCCCTGGGAAAGCAATGAGACATAGCGGGTGGCTTCGCTGAGGTTGTCCCCCGAGGGCCCAGGTAAATCAGCCGCGGCGCGGATGAATTCATGGTCAAGTCCCGCGCTCATGGTGGAGGTGCGGTAATAGAAGCCTAAGGAGAGAGTCGAGCCGGGTGAAAAGCTGATTTTGGCGATAGGCGTTCCCGCCTCGGAGAAAAATTGGGCGGTTGAGTCCACGGAGAAGCCGGAGCCGCTGAAATTGCCGGCGGACAGGCTCGAAATCAGCACCGAGGAAGCGGGCTTGGAATTGCCGCAAACATCGGTCAGGCGCAGATGCATGGTGGGAGAGTTTTGCAGGGGCCCGAGGTATAGCGGATTATAATCGTCGAAGGCGATGGTGGAGGTTGTTCCAGCGCTAAGCGTGACGGCGGGCGCATTGGAAATGCTCACCAACGAGCCCGAAGCGCCTCCCTGCGTGCGCAGGTCGAAAACCTGCGCGCCCAAGCCTTGCGAACCGAACGCCGGATAGGAATGATAAGTGAACACGATGTTCTCGCCGGGATTAAAAGCAGCGCCGGAAGACACGATTAACAGTATCCAGCCGTTGCCCAGGGTCACGCTGCTTAAATTTGGGGGATTAAACGAAATCGCCGTTTGGGCCATGGCGGCCGAGGTGGAAACGATATGGACCTGGCCCAGAGGCGGAGGATTAGTCCCCGATAGTCCCAACGGGGCATCCCACCCGCCGGGCACCCGCAGCGCCAGAGCGCCTCCGGAATTAAGTCCGCTGCCGCCCACCATGAAGGTTACGGTCGCCACCACCGGTTCGCAACCGGGCACAACGGAAGGGGTCACCGTAGCGCTTCCCTTGCCGTCATTGGCCGCGAAAACCAGATTGCCGGCGTTGAAAGTAAATGTGCTGAAGCCCTGGGTCGTCAAGCCGCTGGGGTTAAAGGCCCTCATAGCAACCAAATAGCGATGGGAATTGCTCAGCAGGCCATCCGGCAAAGCGAGGAACCAATTGGTATCGGCCGCAACCGGCGGATTTAAAACCGCCAGGGTGGAGACCGGGACCCCCGCCGAGAAACTTTGCGTGAGCCAGTCAAAATATTGGCCGGCGTCTAAATCCCTGAGAGTGATGGTGACCGAGCTGACCGCCGAGGGATCGGAGGCGTCGCCCTTAAGGCCCCCGGCCAGGGTGGCGACGATCGAATTGGCGATGCTGAGGCTGACCGTGGGACTGGAGAAGCTGGGATTGGCGACGTTAAATATTGAAGTCACTCCGTTGATGATGGCGCCGTTGGTGGTGTCGATCGTGGTGATGGCGAAGGCTCCGGTGGAATTGACAACGATGTTATTTGCGAAAGTGGTGGCTCCCGCGGTCAGGTTCTTGGGCGCGGGGAAAGTGATGGCCGCCGATCCGGAGAAGGCGATGGTGTCGTTTGAAGGAGCCAGGTTAAAATTAGCGTCGGTGCCGCGCACCCTTAAATTCGGGATGGGAAGACCCTTCACTTGAATGTTGGGCAAACCGGCTTTCCCTGACGGAGATCCCGGCGCGGGCGATTCTC
>MGUO01000153.1:0-3284 GCA_001800015.1 Elusimicrobia bacterium RIFCSPHIGHO2_02_FULL_57_9 | reverse complement strand
GTCACCATGAGGGCGGGTTCGGCGGTGCGAAGAACGACGGTAAAATTGGTGGTTCCGTTGACCAGAGTCTGGGTGGCCAGGGGCGTGCCGTAAAGATCGGTTGAGGCCAAGGTCACCGGAAAATTCGCAGTGGCCACCGTGTTTAAGCTCGCGGAAAAAGCCCGGACCTCGACCGTGAAGCCGGCTCCGGCGGTTCTGACGCTGGAGGTGCCGGTCTTGCCCACCCCGTTGATATAGCTTTCACCCGGGAGAATGACCGCCAAGAAAGGCTTGAAATTCCAATTCGTGTTTCCGCCGGCATCAATCGTCGTCCCTTCATTGGCATGCACGGTCAAACCGCCGCCGGCGTCGCAGTCCGAGACGATGGAGTTAAACACCCCGGATTTGGCCAGCACATTCAACCTCCAGAACCCGCCTCCCTCAGCTTTAAGCCGGATCGGGGCCGGCCCGCCCTGAACTTGCAAATTTCCGACCGTGAATAGGGAGCCCGCGGCAAAACCCAGCGTGCTTCCCGACACGTTATTGCTCAGGACGTTGGCCCCAAAGCCGGAGCTAAAAACCACGCTGGACACGTTGATTTGAAGACCGTTAAAAGCATTGTTCGACATTGACACGGATTGAGAAATCCGAGGCGGAACATTCTGGCTGCCGTCCAAGGTCACGGTGCTGCCTTGACTCACGAAGGTTCCGGTGCTGAAATTGAGATCGCCGCCCACCTTGTGATTGAAATTGCCGGCCATAAACGCTCCGCCCGCAACATTCATGTTGCCGCGGATGTTCAAGGGAGAAAACGCCGTCAAAATCCCGCTGCTCATGCTCAGAGCCGGACTGCCCGACAGCAGGCCTGCGCCGATAGAGGCGGTAGAACCCACGATCATAAGGCCCGGCGCTCCGGTCACGGTGCTCTGGCTGAGCACGGTGCCCTGGGTATCGGCCAGATAAAGCGAAAAGCCGTTGGGATTGGCGATGTAGCTCTGCGTGATGGTATTGCCGCTGGAAGCTCCGATCAAAAGGGCGATAAAGCCTGAGGAATTGCTGGTGATGGTGCTCAGGCTGATGCTATTGTCATGAGAACCCATGTCCAGGAGCGCTCCATAGCCGGCCGGGTTGGAGATGATGCTCTGGGTGATGACATTGTTCGAAGAGCTGAAAAGATAAAGGGCTTTATCGATGCTGTTGCTCTTGATGATGTTTTGACTGAAGGTATGCCGGCTGGCGTTGCTTATGTAAGCCCCGTGCCCGCCGGAATTAAAAATAAAGTTTTGGGTGACGGTATTCGAGGATGAGTTGTAGATATAAAGCCCGGCATTGCCGGAACTGTCGCTGGTCATGGTGCTTTGGCTGATCGTATTGGAATTGGCCCCTGATTCAAGGCGCAGGGCGCTGCCCGCAGGGTTATGAATATGCGACCGCGTAATGGTGTTGAACTGCGCTCCCATCAAACGCAGGGCGTAGCCGGCCGCGTTATTGGCAGCCATGCTGCTCTGGCTGATGGTATTGAAGGATGCTCCATCCATATCAACAGCCGTGTTATTGACGGCGGTCACGGTGCTGTTGGACATGGTATTGTTGGAACCGCCCAATTCAAGGCCCTTGGCCGTTGAGCCCACGACGATATTGGAGTTGGCGATGCTTACCGAACTGGTCAGGCTGCTGATCTTAACCCCCGCTGCGGTGATATTGGCGCCCCCATTAATGTCCACATCCTTGATCTGCGCCGAAGCCGATGAAACCAGTATGCCGTATTGGGCCGGGCTCACCGGCGAGATGGAAAAACCGACCAGGGATACGTTCTCGTTCTTTACATTAAATCCAATCGAGCCCGCGGGCTCTAGCGTGACCATGCCTCCCGCGCCGGCGGTAGCAATCACGATTCGGAAGCCCCCCGCGTCAATATGCTCAATCACCACGGATTCCACGTAGGTTCCCGTGCCGACCGTTATGCAATAATCGCCAGTCAAAGTCGTCCCCGTGGCAGCATTGACCGCGGCCTGGATGCTCGTGTAGGGAGTCGGAACCGTAGCGGTGCTCACGCAGCCGGCGCCGTGGGCCAAAGTCCCGGCTCCTTCCAGAGCCGCTATCAAAGCCAAACCCCGCAAAATGCGCCTGTTCATTAATAGTTGTAGCTGAACCCGAAAAGATAATTCGTCACCGTATAGTTGTATTTGTAGTATTGATCGAAATTCTGATTGGACAAGGCCCGGCCGCACTGGAAATTAAACAGCAGGCTGAAATGGGAGGCCATGGGATAAATCAAGGAAGCCGAGCCCATCCAATTGGAGGTATGAGTCGCCGAAGCCTGGTAAAGACCGGTTGAATCCTGCGCAAACCGGTAAGGATAGCGGCGATACCACCAATTGCCGGAAAGACCCAAAACAATGGGCTCCTTGGGCTTTCCCAGCATGAGTTTAAAGGAAGGCCCCAGGCGGAATTCCCCGTAGTTGTAGTAATAAGGCAGGTACTGGGTGCGCTGGGCGTCATAACTGTTCTGATCAGAGCTGTTGTAGGTATAGCCGATATCCAGGGAACTCAACAGCCGCAAGCCGGGCTTAATTTCGCTGGGCAGGCGCACGGCCGCGCCGAAAGAAGTCAGCAAGTCGCGCCGCGTCGGCGCCGTCAAATTACCCGTCCCATCCACGATATGCTGCTTGGGAAACTCGCTGTAGGCGGCGGAGGCATTGCCCTCCAGAACCAGGCGCCAGACCGGCGCATCAACGCCCAAGGATAACGCATAATTGCGGCTGTCGAGGATGCGATCCCCCGTCAATTCCCGGGAGAGGCCGGAGAAATTCTGGGCGGCTTGGGATTCCAACGTCTTATAATTGAGGAAAGCCACTTGATAATAATCAAAACCGGCGCGCAGCGAGAAAGGCTCGCGATAGACATACTCGCCCTCAAACCCCAGGTCCCATTTTTTGTAATCAAAAAGCCCGTTGCCCCAGTCCTCGTCCTTGGTTTCCTTCAACAGCTCGTATTTGTAGCTGGCCGAGGGCTTAAGCCGCCAGTTGCCGCCCGGGGAAGTGTAAACGGATTTTAGCGAGGCGCGATGGTCCATCTGCTCCTGGAACAAGGTGCCGGCGCCCACCAGATCCACCACCTGCTTGGTGCCCTGATAAGAAGAATTAAGCGAAGGCAGCAGGGCCCACTGTTCGTTGAATTTCAAGGCTGGGGCCACCATGCCGGAAACGTTGCCGCTCAAGGAGCCCTTCTCCCCTGCGAAAAAGTATTGCCCGCCCAGCATTTGCAGGCCATAGAGCGGGCTGACTTCCACGGCTCGCGCCGCG
>MGUO01000152.1:6735-11730 GCA_001800015.1 Elusimicrobia bacterium RIFCSPHIGHO2_02_FULL_57_9 | reverse complement strand
AAGACGCTCCCGCTTTCAAGGAATTGGCGCCGCGCGTTTTAGCCTTTATAGGCGACGCCGATCTGGGCGGCTTCGGTATAATCAAATTCGACATTCCCATGCTGCAGGCCGAGTTAAAACGGGCGGGATACGATTTGCTTTTGGAGGGGCGGCGCATCGTGGACGCCTTGACCATTTATCACCGCATGGAACGCCGTAATTTAGGCGCCGCCTATCAATTTTATTGCAACAAATCCCTGCCCGACGCGCATCGCGCCGAGCCGGATGCCCGCGCGGCAGGCGAGGTGTTTTGGGCGCAGTTGGCCCGTTATCAGGCACTGCCCCAGGACATCGCCGGGATAAGCGTTTTCTGCACGGCTCGCGATGAGCGTCATGTCGATGCCGAGGGAAAATTAGTCTGGCGCAACGGCGAGGCCAGCTTTAATTTCGGCAAACATCGCACGCTGACGCTGCGGCAAGTCGTTGAGCGCGAGCCCTCCTACCTGGAATGGCTGATGCGCGCCGATAAAACCACCCCGGAGCTGGCCAAGATTTGCCGCGAAGCCCTGTCGGGACGCTTCCCCGCCCCTAAAAACGGGCGGTAGCCGTGGCCAAGCGAGCGGTTGTCTTGTTGTCCGGCGGCCTTGATTCAACCACCGTTCTTTTCTGGGCTCAGCGCCGAGGCTACCGTCCCACGGCCTTGATCGTTGATTACGGCCAGAGGCATAAGCGGGAGATAAAAGCGGCGCGGCGCGTGGCCAAGGCGGCCGGCGCGCCGTGGCACGAGATTTCCCTGTCCTTGCCCTGGCTTCGGGATAACTATTTGATAAACACAAAAAAAAAGCTTCCCCATGTCTCATTAGCGCGTATCGGCAAAAACGGCATTCCCCCGACCTACGTGCCGGGACGCAACACCATTTTGCTGGCCTTGGGCGTTTCCTTGGCTGATTCGATCGGTGCCGAAGCCGTGATCTACGGCGCCAATGCGTTGGATTACTCGGATTATCCCGACTGCCGGCCTGATTTTATTTCCGCTTTCAGCCGTGCCGCCCGCTTAGGCACCCGCCAAGGAGCGGAACAAGGCCGCATCAGGGTGCTCGCGCCCCTTTCCCGTTTGGATAAAAGCGCTATCGTTAAATTAGGCCGCAAATTAAAGGCTCCCCTGCATATCACTTGGTCCTGCTATGAAGGAGACGCCCGTCCTTGCGGCTGTTGCGACTCTTGCCAACTGCGCGCCAAGGGCTTCGCCGCCGCCGGCGTGGCGGACCCCGCACAATGAAGGACATCAAACTTTCCGATGCCGATTCGGCGCGCCTTGTCGAGGTATTTTCTTCACTGCAGGGCGAGGGCTTAAACTTGGGGCAACGGCAGATATTTGTCCGTTTCGGCGGCTGCAATCTCTGCTGCGATTATTGCGACGAGCCCGACACCATTCCTATACCCTCCGGCAGGCTTCAAAGCCGGCGCCAGTTGCAGCAGGCCATCGACAAGCTGGCGCAAGAGCGCCGTCATGAAGCCGTCTCCTGGACCGGCGGCGAGCCGCTGCTGCACCCCCGATTTTTGGCGCCGATGATGGATTGGGCGCGGCAAAAAGGGCTCAGGAATTATTTAGAAACCAATGGGACGCGGGTGGCGGCCTTCCAAGAGGCCGCGGCTCTGTGCGACACCGTCGCCATGGATATTAAGCTGCCCTCAGCCACCGGGCGGCAGACCTGGTCCGAACACTTGGAATTTCTGCGCGTCGCGCCGGAAAAGATTTTCGTCAAGGTGATCCTGACATCCCAATCCACCCAATCCGAGTGGCGCCAGGTGATCCGCCTGATGCAGGAAGCTGGAATCGACATCCCGCTCATTCTGCAGCCGGCCACGCCCATCGCCAGCGTGGAGACCATCGAGCCTGCCTTGGCCATCGAGTTCCTTAATCAAGCCCGGGCCCTGCTGCGCTGCGCGCGCATTATTCCCCAGTGGCATTCTGTTTGGGGAATGCCCTAATATTTTCATAACGGCGGAGCTCCCGGACGCTGGAACCGGCGCGCCAGCTCCTCGCGATTAAGGGCCATTATCGAGCGCCGGCCATGCGGGCAAGCCGAGCCATCCCGGCAGTCTTTAAGATCTTCAAGCAGCCGCAGCGCTTCTTTCTCGGAGAGCGCATCGTGAGCCTTAACCGCGGCCTTGCAGGCGATGGTCGCCACAGCGTCGCGGCGCGCGTCTTGGGCGGCTCCCGCCGGGTTTTCCAGGGTTTCGATCAAGCGGTGGGCCAGCTCATTAAGCTCGCCGGCCTTGTTAAACAGAGCCGGAACGGCCAGAACATGCAAAGCGGTTTTGCCGAAGGGGGCCAGTTCAAAGCCCAGGCGCTCCAGACGCCGCTTTTGGCTTAATACCTTTTGCGCGGCGGAAGCTGGAAGGTCAATGCTGACAGGAAGCAGCAGTTTTTGGCTTTTAAGCCTGCCGCTTTCCAGGTCGCCCAAGAATTTTTCAAAAAGAATCCGTTCCGCGGCGGCATGCTGATCCAGCACGAAGAGGCCGCCGGCCGCTTCAAAAACCAGATAGCTGCGTTCGATTTGACCCAGATAGCGATAGGGCGGGGTAAACCAGCGCGGGGACGGCGCCTCAGAGGCCATGGCCTGGGAGGGGCTTGCCTGAAGTTTGAGAAAGGGCTCGGTCGATTGATAAAGAGGAGGGCTTTCAGAAAAGATCGAGGCTCCGCTTGCCGGGTGCAAGCCCCTGCCCGCGGTTGGCGCTGCGCGCGGGACATGTGTCTTAAACAGGGCGTTCGAGACCAAGCCGCAGATCAACTCGAACATTTCTCGGTCCGATTTAAAACGAATTTCCCGCTTGCCGGGATGAACATTGACGTCGAAAGAATCCGCGGGCAATTCTAAGTGGGCGACGCAGACCGGATGCCGGTCCTTGGAGCGATAATTTCCGTAGGCGCGGTAAAGGGCCTGCTGCAGAATGCGCGCCGAAATGGGCCGGTGGTTGACGAACCAATGCTGGAAGTTGCGTGTGGCGACCAACCCGTTGGTGGGAGAGACGAACATCCTGATTTTGAAGCCGGGACGATCACCGGCGACGGAAAGAAGGTTTTGGGCCAGATCATCGCCGAACACCGAGACCAGTCGGTGTTCGGCCTTTCTAGCCGCATCAGCGCCCGGCTCCGGCTCAAAACGCAAGACCGTGCGGCCTTCGGATTTTAGGCTAAAGTGGACATGGGGATTAGCCAAGGCGGCCTCTTCCATGATTCCCGACAGCCGGCCCTTTTCAAAAGCGTCCGATTTAAGGAATTTAAGCCGCGCCGGGGTGTTATAAAAAAGGTCTTTGACTTCGACCGTGGTGCCGGCCGCCGCAGCAGCGGGAGCCGAGGAGAGGATTTTCCCTCCCTCCGCTTCCACTTTCCAGCCGGTTTTAGCGTCGGGCGCGCAGCTGGCGATGGAGAGGCGTGAAACCGCGGCCACGGAGAAAAGAGCTTCGCCGCGGAAGCCGAAAGTATCGAGCCGGGAGATATCCTCCAGCCGGAAAATCTTGCTGGTGGCGTGCCGGCCCAGGCAAAGTTCGCAATCCTTGGGCTCCATGCCGTGGCCGTCATCGCTGACGCGCAGTAATTTTTTGCCCGCGCCTTTAACCTCGACCGAAATGCGCGTAGCGCCGGCATCCAAGGAATTTTCCAGCAGCTCCTTGAGCGTGGAGGCGGGCCGCTCGATCACCTCGCCGGCCGCGATGCGGCTGGAAACTTCTTCGGGAAGCACATGGATGCGCGCCATGCCTATAACTTCTTCTTGAGCGCGGAGAGCGCCGAAAGGGCTTCCAAGGGAGTCATGGCATCGGCGTTAAACAGGCGCAGGGCCTGCAGCGCGGGATGATCGCCGTTCTTGGCTTCAAATAGCGGCAATTCCGGCGCCGGCTGGGCGGCCATGCGCCCGGAGGCCGACTCGTTTTCCAGGCGGCCTAGAATTTCCTGGGCGCGGCCCAAGAGGCTCTGGGGAAGGCCGGCCAAGGCCGCGACATGAATGCCGTAAGAGCGATCCGCCGGTCCGGGGGAAATCTTATGCAGGAAAACCACCTCGGTTTTCCCTTCGGCCGTGGTCCACTCCTTGGCCTCGATGTTGAAATTAGCGACGCCTTTAAGCCAATGCGGCAACTCGGTGAGCTCGAAATAATGGGTGGCGAAAAGCACCCGAGGTCCGCGCGGCCCCGTCTCGCTGTCGGCGGCATAAGCGCCGTGCAGGTGCTCCAGCACCGCCCAGGCAATCGATATGCCGTCAAAGGTTGAGGTCCCGCGGCCGACTTCATCGAGGATAATCAAGCTGCGCGCCGTGGCGCTCTTTAGGATGTGCGAGGTTTCCTTCATTTCCACCATGAAGGTTGAATCGCCTTGGGCCAGCGCGTCCTGGGCGCCGATGCGGGTCAAGATTTTATCGACGATTCCTATTTTAGCCGAGCGCGCCGGCACAAAAGAGCCGATTTGAGCCAGAAGGGCGATCAAGGCATTCTGGCGCAGGAAAGTCGATTTGCCGGACATATTGGGCCCGGTTAGGACGATGATTTGCGGATCGCGCGCGTTCAGCTCCAAAGAGTTGGGGACGAAAGATCCGGCAGGCCGAATGGCGGCCAAAACCGGATGCCTGCCATCCACGACATTCAAATCATGACTTAGGTCCACCTGCGGCTTGACAAAATCATGCACGGCCGCGGCCTGGGCCAGGGCGTTGAAAACATCAAGCTCCGAGAGGGATTGCGCCAGGCGCAGAACTGGATCGTGGTAGTTAAGCACTTGCTCGCGCAAATCCTCAAAGAGGCACGCTTCCAGGCGCAGTATTTTTTCCTCGGAGCCGAGGATTTTATTTTCCAGCTCCTTAAGCTCGGGCGTGATATACCGTTCCGCGTTGGTTAAGGTCTGCTTGCGCGTGAAGCGGGCTGGAACCTTGTGCGTGTGGGTTTTGGTGATCTCGAAATAATAGCCGAAAACGGAATTATAGCCCGCCTTAAGCGCAGCGATCCCCGTGGCCTGCCGCTCTC
>MGUO01000152.1:197-6714 GCA_001800015.1 Elusimicrobia bacterium RIFCSPHIGHO2_02_FULL_57_9 | reverse complement strand
TCGGCATTAAAACCGGGCCGGATTAACCCGCCGTCGCTTATTCGCGCTGGAAGCTCTTCGGCCAGAGCCTGGTTTAGGGCTTGCCCGCAGGCCTCAAGACCTTCGGAGGCTTCTTTTAGATGCGCGGCCAAAGTGGAAAGCCCGGAACAGAATTTGGCGGCTGAGAGCCATTGTTCCAGGCGCGGCAAAGCGGCCAAGGATTGGCGCAAAGCGCCCAAGTCACGGGGACCGGCCTGGCGCGTGGACAGGCGGCTGATCACCCGCGGGATATCGGCGAAATCGTCCAAGATGCGGGAGAGCTCCGAACGGGAGTGGGGCTGGTTAAAAAGATCCTCCACGCAATGGTGGCGCAATTCGATTTCCGGAATATCTGTGGAAGGATGCAAAATCCAATCCTTCAGCTTCCGGCTGCCCATGGGGGTGCGGCAAAAATCAAGCAGACCCCAGAGGCACTGCTGCCTGTTGCCCGAGGCCGCTGAAACCAACTCCAGGGTGCGGATCGCGGTTTCATCCAGCTGCAGTTGCCCGGCGGATTCACGAAAAGCCGGCGCCAGCATTTCCTTAAGGTGGAACTGGGTGCCGGCGATGTAGCGCGCCGCCATGGCCGCGGCTTTGGCGGCCAGGGAATGGTTGGCCCAGACCGGATGATGAATCCAGGAGGGCGCTTCCCCCGCTTTTGCGGCTGTTTCATAAATGGTGAGGCACAAGCGCCCCGTCTTCCCGTCCAAGCCCAGGCTTTTGGCGGCGACCGACGCGGCCACAACCTCTGAGGGGCCGACGCGGGCCAAGAGATCCAGAAGTTTGCGGCTGCCTTTATCGTTAAGGGCCTGCGTCGCCCAAAACTCGCCGGTTGAAACGTCAACGCAAGCCGCCCCCCAGCCCACGATATCAAGCTCAAGGGCCATTAGGAAATTGGATGCCGTTGGCTCCAAAAGTTCGTCTTCAATCACGGTCCCGGGCGTAATCAGCCGCGTGACGGCGCGCCGGACTATTTTTTTAGCCGCCGAAGGCGCCTCCATTTGGTCCGCCACGGCGATTTTGTGGCCGGCTTTAAGCAGCTTGGCGATATAATGCCGGCTGTTGTGGTAAGGAATTCCGCACATGGGCACCTCTTGCCGGGCCGTCAACACCAAACCGAGCAGGGGAGCGGCAGCTTGGGCGTCGGAGCCGAACATTTCATAAAAATCGCCCAAACGGAAAAAAAGAATGGCGTCGGGATGCAGGGCCTTAAGCTCTTGATACTGACGCATGACGGGGGTGTCGGGAAGGGTTGGTTGGGCCACGGCGCGCCTATTTTATCAAAAATCGAAGCTCATGCCGACGTCGCTATAGCGCGAACTTAAATAAGGATTTAGGAAGAAAACGAATGAGCAGCGTGAGCCGGTTGGAAAAGACCAGCGCTCCTACTGTAATAAGGAGAACGCCGGCGCAGATCTCGCCCCAGCGGATATAACGTTTATAGCGCGCGAAAAACCGCAGGAAGGCATTGACTCCGAATCCCGTGAGAATGAAGGGAATGCCCAGGCCTAGGGAATAAATAGCCAGTAGATATATCCCTTGGCCGATGGTTTCCTGGGTGGCGGCTAAAGCCAGTATCGCGGCCAGAATAGGGCCGATGCAGGGCGTCCAGCCGCAGGCGAAGGCGAGGCCCATGAGAAAGGCGCCGAAATAGCTCGGCTTAATATGCCCGGCGGGCAGGCGTTTTTCATAGTAAAGCCAGCGGATAGGCGTAATCCCGCTGATATGCAAGCCGAAGATAATAATCAAAGTCCCGGCGATTTTGCCAAGCAGGGCAAGATGAGCGGAGAGAAGGCGCCCCGCCGCCGAGGCGCTGGCGCCAAGGGCGGTGAATACAACGGAAAAGCCCAGCACGAAGAAAAAAGATCCCAAACCCGCTCGCCGCATCGCGACTTTTAGGTCCGAGCCCTGAGAAAGTTCCTCCAAGGAAAGTCCGGAAATAAAGGAAATATAGCCGGGAACCAGGGGGAGCACGCAGGGGGATAAAAAAGAGGCCAATCCCGAGATGAAAGCAGCCTCAGAGCCTACAGGTGTCATGGCTTCATTTTACTACTTGGGCCGCCCCCTTGACGAATCGAAAATGCTATAAACATAGCGCGGATGTCCCATAGAATCTTGATCGTTGATGACGATGTCGCGGTTCAGGGATTTACGAAACTAATCCTGGAGCGGGAAGGTTTCGTGATCGACGCCTGCGGCACCATCACCGAGGCCGTCAATGCCTTCCGACGGCAGCGGCCCGATATGCTCATCATCGATTTAGGACTGCCCGACGGCAACGGCTTGAAGCTTTGCTACGACCTCGGTTTGGGCCCGAAATCCAACATACCGCTGCTTTTTTTAACCGCCCGCACGGATTTGACCAGCCTGCTTGCCTGCTTTAATGTCGGCGCCCAAGACTACATTCAAAAGCCCTTTGCGGTCGAGGAGCTTTTGGCGCGGGTGAAGGTGCATTTGAAGATCAAGATCTCCCATGACGAGCTTGCCAAGAAAGCCTATGAGCTGGAGCTGAAGAACCGCGCCCGTCAAGAGCTGACCTATATGATCGTTCATGACTTAAAGGCGCCCCTGACTTCTATCGTGGGAACCTTGGAGCTTTTTAAATGGAAGGGACTTATCAGCGACGCCAATTACCGCAAGCTGTTGGAATACGCCGGCACGGCGGCGGATTTCATGCTTTTGATGCTCAACGATCTGCTGGATATCGGCCAGGCCGAGGAAGTGGGATTAAAACCGGAGATAACGGAGGTCGATATCGAGCTTCTCTTCCACAAATTGGAGATTCTTTTTGCCGGCCGCTGCGAAAAGCTGCAGGTGCGCTTAAACACCAAGCGGCTGCCGGAAATCAAGGTTCTCTCCACGGATCAAAAGCTGGTATTCCGCATTCTGGTCAACCTGATCGCCAACGCCTTGGCCGCCTCTAAAGGCGGCGGGGAGGCGGGCCTTGAATGCGTTGCGCCAGGCCCGCGCGCGGTCCGTTTCATCGTCTCGGACCGCGGCCGAGGCGTTGGCGATAAAGAAAAGGCCAAGATTTTCGAAAAGTACATGAGCACCAAGGAAGTTGGAGAAGGCGGCGGGGGAAGCAGCGGCATCGGGTTGACCTTTTGCCGCCTCGCCACCCAGGCCTTGGGCGGAAAGATTTGGGTCGAGGATCGTCCCGGCGGGGGCAGTTTGTTTGTCTTGGAGTTGGTCCGCTAACTACATCTGCTCAGGCGCCGAAACGCCCAGCAGGCCCAGCCCTTCGCGGATCACGTCGCGCACCCCGGTGCATAGCAGCAGCCTGGCGCGGGAAACTTCAGCATTTGCGGGGTCTACGACCCGGCATTTTTCGTAGAACGGGTGGAAAAGCCCGGCCAGCTCCATGATGTAATTGGCCAGAGGGTGCGGGGAAAGTTCTTTCTCGCAGGACTTAAGCAGTTCCGGAAACCACGCCATCTTGACCATAAGGGCCTTTTCTTCCGGGCTGTTTAGAAAACGCGCGTTTGGCCCGGGCAAGGGCTCGTCGGTGCCGAGGATGCCTTGCTTGGCCGCTTCCTTGAATATGGAGCCGATGCGGGCGTGCACATATTGGCAGTAGAAAACCGGGTTTTCCGAGGACTGCTTCTTGGCCAGCTCCAAATCAAAATTCATGTGCGAGTTGGGGGTGCGCAGGGCAAAGAAAAACCGGCAAGCGTCCACGCCCACTTCATCGGCCACTTCCCGCAATTCCACAATATCTCCCGACCTTTTGGACATGCGGACCGTCTCTTCACCCCGGAAAAGGTGGACGAGTTGATAAATGAGAGCTTTGTATTGTTGCGGTGGATGACCCAGAGCCGCCATAGCGGCTGTCATTCGTGGAACATAGCCATGATGATCCGCCCCCCAGATGTCGATGATAAGGCCGTATCCGCGTTCTATTTTTGTCAGATGATAGGCAATGTCGGGCAGGAAGTAGGTCGGCCTCCCGTCCGACCTGACCAGGACGCGATCCTTGTCGTCACCCTCTTGCGAGGCGGTGCCCAGCCAGATAGCCCCATCCTTTTCATAGGCCATGTCGTATTCCTTAAGGCGCTCAAGAACTTTTTGGACGGCTCCGGAGCCATGGAGCCCGGTTTCATGATACCAATGGTCGAAGTGAACCCTAAAGGTTTGCAAGTCGCGCTGTTGTTCTTTGAGTATGCGGTCCATGGCAAAATTATTGAAATCGTCGGCTTTCCACTTTTCGCCGTTCTTGATTTCTGCCGCTATAGCCTTGAGATAGTTTCCGTGATACCCTCCTTCTGGAATTTGAGCTGGCTGTCCAAGGCGTTCTTGGTAGCGTGCCATAAGAGAAAGCCCGAGCAGTTCTATTTGGCGCCCCGCGTCATTGATATAGCTCTCCGCCTCCACCTTGCGGCCCAATCGCCGCAAAATGCGCACGAGTGAATCCCCGAAGGCGGCGCCTCTGGCATGTCCAAAGTGAAGCGGCCCGGTGGGATTAGCCGAGACAAATTCGATCAGGACTGACGGGGTGGAACCAGCGGCTTCATCATGGCCGTATGTCTCAGGCGTGAGGGTGATGGCCTTAAGATTGGCGCGAAGAGCCGAGTCGGTCAGCTTGATGTTGACGAAGCCTGGGGCGCAGGCGTAAACGCTCTCGATCTCCAGCACTCCTTCAAAAGACTTCGCGAGGGACCGGGCGATTTCGAGCGGATTTTTGCGCGCAGACTTGGCCACGGCCATGGGCCAGGGCAGGCTGATGTCTGCGGCCACATGGGCCGGAGGGGCGCCCAGGGTCAGGTTTTCGGGGAGTGGCAAGCCCTCGGCCTTGGCCCAGGCGCGGGCCTTTTCCAGCAGGGACTTGCGCAAGGCCGACAGAATCATACTTTTTGCGTTTTTCTTTCTTGCCAGGCGACCGGGGGGGCATTGTGATAAAGTTTATCCAGGCCGTAAAAGTCGCGGGCCTCCTCGGTCATGAGATGGATCAGCAAACCGCCGTAATCAAGCGCCTGCCAATGTTCGCTGCGGGGCCGGGAATGGTGCAGGCAGCGCAGGCGCAGATTTCCCAGGGCCTTGTCGATTTCCGTTTCCAGAGCGTCCAAATGCGGACCGGAATTGGCGGTGACGATCAGCATATAATCGGCCAAGGGACTGATGCGGCCGATGTTAAGCAAGGCAATATCCTCGCCCTTTTTATCGTCGGCCGCTTGGGCCGCGGCCAGGGCCGCGGTTTTAAATGATCGCGCCATGGGATGTTTTATCAAGCTTGACGCGGAAGCCTTCCTCGCGCCGGAAATTGATATTTTCCAGGGCGGAGGTTAAGAGCCGGGCGATGGTGGAGAAAGTCCTGCCCAACTCGGCCTGATCCTGATCCGTTAAAGGGCTCTGCGAGCGAAAAAGCAGATAGCCGTAGGGTTGGGCGGGTCCGGGCAGGGAGACGTAATAGCAGTTATCGATCCACAAATTAACACCCTCGGTTAAGGGCGGCAATTTCGCGGCCATTTCCTTGAAATCGTAATCCCCGTAGCCGGCCACGCAGTCCATTTCTTCATTGAAGGGATTATAGAGATAAGCCGCCGCGACCCAGGAGCCTTTTAAATGGGGAATGACGACGGCCAGTGCCCTGGTGAGCAGTTGATTGCTTGAGCTCGTTTCCTCCAGGAATAGATTGGATAAATCGAAAAGCATGGTTAATTCATTCGAGGTGTGGCGCAGGCGCTTGGATTGGACCTCGACAAGGAGGGCAAAAAATCCTAAAGCCAATTGCGGCCGGGACCTGATCCATTGCGTCAGGTCTTTCAGGGTGAGCTCAAAAATAACGGTCGCGCCGTCGGCGCGAGCTTGCGCCGAGCGTTTGTTCTCTCCGGTTAAAGCCATTTCCCCGAAACAATCCCCGGGGCCCAGCAGGGCCAGGTCTTTCTCTTCCGGCGCGAGGCCTTTTTCATCGGGGTTATAAAGCCGTTTGGAAATGCGTATACGGCCGCTGGAAATAAAATAAATGCTGTCGCCGGCGCTTCCCTCCTCAAAAACGACGGCGCCGTTCCCAAGCTCCAGGGGCTTGAGGAAGTTTCCCCACTCTTCCAGTTGGCTTTCCGTAACCTTGTCGAGCAGGTGCAGCGACTTAAGCAGCTTTAATTTTTCCTGCCTCATCACATGGCTGTGGCGGTGGACCGGGCGGAGGTGCCGGAAAGGGCCTTGAAGGTATCTACATTGTGGGCCCGCATCATGGCCTCTTCAGGCGTAATCAAGCCTTGGCGCACCAGGTCAGCCAAGGCCTTGTCCAGGGGGATCATCCCGAATTTGGCTCCTGCGGCGATGCGGCCCTCGTTGTCCTTGCGCGGCAATAGGATTTGCGAGACCACGCCCTGCAGAACCACGGCCAACTGCACCCGGATTTGAGCCTGTTGATGCGGCGGAAAAACATCGATGATTCTGTCGATGGTGGAGGGACAGTCCTGGGTGTGCAGGGTCCCGAAACATAGGTGGCCCGTTTCGGCCGCGGTGATGGCAAGCTGGATTGTTTCCAAATCCCGCATTT
>MGUO01000152.1:0-190 GCA_001800015.1 Elusimicrobia bacterium RIFCSPHIGHO2_02_FULL_57_9 | reverse complement strand
GAGAATCACATCGGGGTCCTGGCGTAAAGCGCTTTTAAGAGCGGCGCTGAAGGACTTGGTGTTTTGGCTGACCTCGCGCTGCCGGACAATGCTCTTTTTGGATTCGTAAACGAATTCTATGGGGTCCTCTATGGTCAGGATATGGCCGGTCAATCTTTGGTTGATCAGCTCCATGAGGGCGGCCAAGGTC
>MGUO01000151.1:13556-17845 GCA_001800015.1 Elusimicrobia bacterium RIFCSPHIGHO2_02_FULL_57_9 | reverse complement strand
ATATTTCACCTGCAAACCAGGGGCCGCTGATAATCATGGCGGCCCGGCCCTCGTTGAAAAGCGATTTAACCAGGGCTCCCGAGGCCTCCTTGGGCATGGCGCCCTCATCTTGAAGCTGCTTTACAAAAGACAGGGAACGCGACATCCCTTCGCTTGTGAAATTGGCGCGCCCGTTCTCATCAAAGAGCTTGCCTCCAAAGCCGGATAGAAACGGGACGTGATAATAAAAATTGCCGGATTCGTAAGCCAGGCCGAAACGGTTCTCCGAGGAGTTGCTCAGAGCGCGCGACAACTCAAGCAGTTCAAGGCTGGTCGCGGGCGGCTTGGGAATCAAGTTGGTATTAATGAAAAGGGCCAGGCATTTAAACGACAAGGGGTAGCCGTAAATCCGGCCCTCCACGCCCAAAGCCTCTACGGCGCTGGGGAAATAACGCTCTTTTTGAATAAAGCCCTCCGTGGAGGCGATCAAACCCTGGCGCTGAAAGGACTGCAAGCGTTCATGCCCGAAGATAAATACGTCCGGGCCATGGCCGTGCGCAATGGCCGATTCCAGCTTGGAAGCGAATACATCGTAAGGAACGGCCAGGATGTTAACCGGGATCGCGCTCTGAGCGCTAAACAGCGAGACGGCCTTCTCGAGCGCGGCTTCCTCTTCTCCACGGTAGGCATGCCAAAGCTTAAGCGGCAAGACGCCGTGGGCGCAAACGGGAAAAGCCAGGATGGCTGCGATCAGAATCCGAGCCAACGCCTTATTTCTCACCGGGGAACGATCTCGCCGGAGGCGTCTAGTAAAGGGCCTCCAGCACCGGCCGAGCGGAACGCTTCCTCACGGCCGGCGCCGGAGGCGTCTAGTAAAGGGCCTCCAGCGTGAGCGCGGGCGGGGTGGCGCAAGGCTTCTCCGGATGCGGTGAATATGTGCATGGCGTCGCTGACAGGCGACAAACGTACGTTGTCGCCCACCGCCACGGACAGGCTGGAATCAAAACGCGCGGCCATGGGGCCGGCTTGCGTGCCTACAAAGGCATAACCGTCGAAGCCCAGACGCTCCACGGCCTCGACCTGTCCCGCAAACGCGCCCTGGTCCGAAACCATTAAATCTTGGGGGCGCAGGCCCAAAAGCACCGGCCCTTGAATTTTAAGTTGAATATCCGCCGGGACTTCCAGGGAAAAACCATTTCCGGTGAGCCTGCCTGACTCGACTAGAGCCGGCAGGAAATTCATCGTGGGGGAGCCGAGAAACGCCGCGACAAAACGGTTGGCGGGACGGTGATAAAGATCAAGGGGCGAGCCGACCTGCATAAGAAGGCCGGCGTCGAACACAGCCAGGCGCGTGGCCAAGGTCATGGCCTCGACTTGATCGTGGGTGACATAAATCATGGTCGCGCCCAAGCGCCGATGAAGGCGCGAAAGTTCCCCTCGCATTTGCACGCGCAGGGCGGCGTCCAAGTTGGACAATGGTTCGTCGAACAGAAAAAGCCGCGGATGACGCACGATGGCGCGGCCCATGGCCACGCGCTGACGCTGGCCGCCGGAAAGCGCGGATGGCTTGCGTTCCAGCAAGCCCGAAAGGCCCAGCAAGCAAGCAGCCTCGCCCACCCGCCGGTTGATCTCGGCTTGGGGAGTCTTGCGCAGAGCCAGGCCGAAAGCCATGTTGTCTTGCACGCTCATGTGGGGATAAAGCGCGTAAGATTGAAACACCATGGCCACGTCGCGGTCGCGCGGCGGCGCTTCGTTGACGCGCAGGCCGCCGATTCTCAGTTCGCCTTGATCGATGGATTCTAGGCCCGCGATCAGGCGCAAAAGCGTGGTTTTGCCGCAGCCGGAAGGGCCCACCATGACCTGCAGTTCGCC
The DNA here is from genome assembly GCA_001800015.1 of Elusimicrobia bacterium RIFCSPHIGHO2_02_FULL_57_9. Taxonomy (GTDB): domain Bacteria; phylum Elusimicrobiota; class Elusimicrobia; order UBA1565; family UBA9628; genus O2-02-FULL-57-9. The sequence continues at coordinate 15,994 of MGUO01000151.1, read as the reverse complement.
GGCGTCGACCTGCAGGTCCACGCCCTTAATGACCGGCGTCTCGCCGAATGATTTCTTGATGCCAGAAAGGGAGACTTCAGCCATTCTTGGGAGGCTCCCCCGCGATGCCGCCGGGAAAGAAACGATTCCTCACATAGGAGGGCGCCAGGAACTTTAGAGGTTCAAAAATTGAGGACTGGCCCTTGCCATTTTGCCGCAAAATAAAGCCAAGATAGGCTGCGACCATCATCGTCAACCCGGTCAAATAGTAACCGTTCCAAACGTCAGGGTGAAAACGGCTGAATAACCACCAACGGCTGAAAAATCCGAACCAGCCCCCTATCGCCACGGCCCAAAACGTGCCTACAAACCAAATCCTATCCCTGGTATAGATGGCGCGAGGCAGCATAAGCAGGGCTCCCGCCATGGCCAGCAGTCCGGTCGCCAGGTCCGTTCCTGGAATTCCCGAAGGGTTTCGCCAGGCCCATACCAAGCCGGCCACGGGACCAAACATAAAAAGCAAGGTCGCCAGCCAAGCGGAGACTCTCTCCCAAGACTTGCGCATCTTTCCGGAAATCCTGCCGAAATAGTCCGCCGCGAGAAATCCCCCCCATGGCAAAAGCGCGGCGACGCCTAAGTATGCGGCCGCGGAGGAGATTGCGGGATGCAAAAATTTGAAGGTGTCCAGAAGCCCCGGGATGAGCATGGATAGGCCGAAGACCCCGAGGGCTTTCTGAAAAAAGCTCCACCAGCGTTGCGGAATTTTGCCGAAATAATTCAGATAGCTAAAAATCAATCCGGCGGCGGCCGCGGGTACAATAGCCCAAACCGAATATGGCGGCATATAAATCGTGCGCGAAAGCTGGAACAATACCGCCATATTCGCCAGTATGCCGAGAGTCTGCACAAACGACTGCGGTTTTTCATTTTTGGAAAGGAAGTAAGGCAAAATCAGAAGACTGGCCAATGTGCCGAACGAATAACCCAGCCAAGGCAAATTCTGCAGCATCTCGGGATGGCCGGCGTTCAAATTTGTGAAATTTCTGTATATCTGGGGGAATTGAAGCCCGAAATAGGCTCCCAGAGACATAACATTGAGCCAAGTCGTCCAGCGATTCCAAGCAGCTCTGGCAGGCTTTATTTCTCCAGCCGGGGAAATCGGCGCGTCGCTGCCGCCGGAAATATGAGGAGGGGCGCGGACCGGGGCGTTCGGATCCACTTCCTCTATGTCGAAAATATGGATATTGCCGCCATCCAAGATAATCCAAAAGTCCTCCAAGAGCTTGCGCCCCGACTTTTGATAGGTTTTGGGCCGGCCGTCCGGCATCAAATCCGCGTAGTCCTTCAAAATATAATTTCTATCCGCGCGCGGCATGAATCCTGTTCCGAAATCCGAAAGAACCGGCGTGTTGAAAACAAATCGTTGCGCTTTCCTTCCGGGGGCGATATTCCCCGCCACCAAAACGGCTTTCTGCGCCCCTTGGGAATCCGTGAAGCCATAGGTAAAAGCGGCGATGGGGCCTTGATCCACCGGCTCAAGCGTCGACATCTCTCCGCGGGTCAAGGCCTCATGGTCGGTTTTCTCTAAAATAGTCTTCAGTCCCTGGGCTATACGGGGGTTAGTCTTAAGCCAATTGATCAGCACCCGGATGGAGAAAGGTATCGCCTTATCGCGATCCTGCGCCTGGTCCAACGCATCGGAGATCAGCATTTCCGCTTGAGTGGTTCCCAACTCCTGGCCATTATAGACGAACCCGGCTTTATGCATGAGGGCCAGCGCGTAAACAGCCAGGACCCGGTCGGTGAATTTGTCCACGGCGTTGCCTTCCCCGCCGTCAAAGGTGCCCCCAAAATTCATCAATTTAGCCCCGCCCAATTGCCAGTCCCGGTAGGCGACGTCGTCCTCAGCCGCCATAATCCCGCCGGCATCGTTATTCTGCCCTTTCCTAAAGGGGTCATAGGCGTTCCAGGTCGCGTCATAGAGGCCGACCTTGTTGTAAATATAATTGGCTCCGGTTGCGCTCAGTTCGCGGAAATGGTGGTAGCCCTCCAGAATGACCACAACCTCGGGGTTTTCCTGGCGAATGTCCGCTATGAATTCCTTAAGGAACTCCTTTGATCCCATTTTGACTCGCCTTCTCGTAAAACCTTCCAAGAATTTCTGGAGCTGCTCTCTTATATGCGGGTCAGGCGTGCCGTCTCTTTCCGCGCTAAGCTGCCCGATCCAATCATTCCAGTACTTGGCGCCGATTACCGAAGAAGCCATGTCCATGCGTATCACGCGCGCGCCCTCGCGGACCAAACGGCGGCCTTCCGCTGCAAGGTCCTCGCGGGTGCTTGAGCGCGAAAAATCATGCTGACCCATGTCGATCCAATGGGCATCAATCACCGGGTGATGGACCAGCATCCAATAATCCCGGCCTTCATGCCCCGGATAGGCTTTGCTGGGGATCAAATCA
>MGUO01000151.1:11974-13537 GCA_001800015.1 Elusimicrobia bacterium RIFCSPHIGHO2_02_FULL_57_9 | reverse complement strand
GGGATCACATCGACACCGTGATCAAGCCCGGCTTGCCGCATTCTTCGGGCGGCCTCCTGCTTGGCCTTGTCGCCTCCCAGATCCTCTTTGACATGGTAACTTTCGATGGCGAAGGGAGAACCGCCGCCGCTACCCCAACGCTTCCGTTCGCCGATGCGGAATATATCGATGGTGTAGAGAGCCGTCGCTTTCAGATCGCGGATGCGCTCGAGCTCCGCTTTGTCAAGAGATTCGAAATAGTTCTTGCCTTCCCGCAGCCGATTATAGGCGCGCGCGAAGCTGGTATAGACAAGGAATCTGTCCCGCAGCGACTTGTTTTTTAACTTGATCTGCTCGCGCATCGACATCACGGAGGACGCAAGGATTCTATTAAGCAAACGGTTGCGATCGATCAATGGAATCGGCTTGTCGCGAATTTCCTCAAGCTCGGCCCTTAGGCCGGCGGCCCAGTCAAAAGGAGCCAGCAGATTAAGCAGATATGGGAAGAAAACTTTCCAATGGCCCGCTTCATCTGCATCCTTTTTCCATTTTTTAAGAAGAATGTCATCGCCGTATTTCAACTCAAGCTTGCGCTTCTTCCAAAAAAATCCTTCAAAACCCACGCCGGGCGCCACGACACGACGGTCGGAGTCTTCGAAGTAAACGAACTCGGTGCTATGGCCGCTTTGCCCCTCAGGCACAAGGATGGCGCCGTCTCCGGCGACTTGCCGAAGCTCCGGGAGCTTGGCCCGGCTGAAATCATAGGCGAGTCCCAATGAGTGCCGCGATGCTTTGACAAGGGCTTTTACAGCGGCCGCGCCCGAAAACATTTCCTGCTCGCCAGCAGTACGGCGGCGATAGCGCGCCGGCGCATTTAAATAATCAGGATCCAAGATATCGAATTTCAAGTCCGCGGCAGGAATCTCATCCAGGTTTTGAAGCTGTTGCGTGAGGGCTTCAACGGCGCCTAGAACGAAGGGAGACCGGCTGGTTGCTTGTGCTGATGGGTCTGCCGCGCGCGCAGGTTGCCGCGCCGGCGCCGCCACATTGTTGAGAATCGCGCAGCGGCCTAGGCGCAAATCCGCGGCTGTCTTAAAAAGGGGAACGCCGCGCAATGGCAGCACCTTGAGGCGGGAAGGACGAGCTGCGGAAATATCAGCCGCGCACTGAACGAAGTCCGGCCCAATAGAAAGCAGGATTATCGAAAGAGAAAGCCAGACGGCCCAGAATTTCTTCATTTCCAATCAACCCTTGATGCGGCGGCTCGAAATTCAACGAATAATAATTAAATCAGACTGCTCTTTTTTTGACCTGGATCCGCTATTGAGCGAACGATAGGCCATGGCCTTTGGGAGATTCGACTTGGCGCGTTTCTTCGCCGCATAAAATCCTTTGGGGCCGATTTGAAACGGCAAGGAAATGCCGCTATGGACGATCCAGGATCTGCCTTTGCCGCTGCCGACGGCCTGCACCTCGCCGTTGGCAAAAAAATTAACCCAGGAACGGTTGAGTTGGGCGCCGAGGATGGCCCGCGCCTGGCTCTGCTCCGGATGGTTGCTGGATTCCCCCACAACCGGCAGGATC
>MGUO01000151.1:5587-11950 GCA_001800015.1 Elusimicrobia bacterium RIFCSPHIGHO2_02_FULL_57_9 | reverse complement strand
GTAGCTTCTGACATTCCAACGGATAGTCCCCGTGACGTTGTTCGAGGCTGAAAACCCCTCGACATCATTGATGTCGAACTTGGTTTTATAGTCGAAGCGGCCGAAGACATGGTTATAATTGACGCCCAGGCTCAGCAACGGCCTGCCGTTGCCCATAAAATGTTTGCGCACGCCGAAACCCACGGAATTGCTTTGACCCGCTCCGGTCGTGGTCGGCGAAATTTTATAGCCGGGTGGCGTGGTCATATCAGCGGCGCGCAAAGCCAAGTCGCTGCGCCAAGGCAAGCCCATGCGCATGTGCATGGCCAGGTTGGGAAAAAGGACGCTTGCAGGAAATATATCAGCGGCATTGATGTCTTTAAGGCCCTGGGTCTCGAGCCGCGGAAAACGGTTTTTGTCGAGAGGCATCTTGCCCAGGCCCAGGCTTACATCCGGCTGCAGCCTCTTGTCCTTCACTTCCCGCGGCGGGTCGAAAGTAGAACCGGCGTTAAAGCCCAAACCCTGCACCATCTCGTGGCTCAGCCACTTCATCATGCGCTCAAAATCGTCGGACATGCTGGGATTGGCGAGGGCCGGCCTTCCCCACAAGACAAGCAGGGCCGCGCAAATCCCAAGCTTGCTCAATGCTTGATCAAGCGACAACGCCCGCGATCCGTGAACCATAAATAGGTTTGGCTGCCGGTCTCGAAAGTCAGCAAGGTCTTAAGCCTGGCCGTGGATAAGCCCGCCGACCGGACAGGGGCTTTATGCCCGTGTTTACGCGCTATTAAAGGCAAGGAAATCTTTTTCATGTTCATACTTGCATCATAACATCGGGGACAAACATCGTATAGGGCCCTAAGACCCAGCTTCCTGTAGGCAAAGGGCCTAGCTGAAATTAGACCCTATTGGCCGAAGGCTAAGCGCAACGCCAGATATTCGGGAAGTTCGGTTTCACGGATTTTGGCTTGAACGGAAGAAATATCGTAATCCAGCCTGACTATTCGGAAAGTCCTTTTTTTCGAGTCAAAAAGCGCGCACGAGGCCCGCGGGTCATGATCGCGGGGCTGGCCCACCGAACCAGGATTAAAGTCTATAGGAGCCGCCCGAAAGCCCGCGCAGGGAATCTTGACTCCCTCCCCATCCTCGAGGAAGAGCATGTCCACCTTCTCTCCTTTTTCCCCGCTCAATTTGAAGCACAAGGGGATGTGGCTGTGCCCGACAAAAAGAGGCCAAGTTTGAACATAGGACACGTTTTCCCGGAACTGCGCCGCGGAAAGCAAATACTCTTCCGGCGGCTTGCGCGGGGTGCCGTGGACCAAAGAGAATTCCTTGTGCTCGATTTTGCCGGGAAGGCTCTCCAGGAAACGCCGGGACTGCGGGGTCAGGCGCTCGCGCGTCCAAAAGACGGCGGCGCGCGCGCAAGAATTGAACCAGTTCGGATCCATGCGTTCGATGACGGCCAGGTCATGGTTTCCGCAGACAACCGACAGGTTTTTCAGCGCCCTTATTTTCCGCAGGCATTGCTCCGGTTGCGGCCCATAGCCCACCAAGTCGCCGCCGCATATAAAGGCCTCCACGCCCTGCTTTTGAAAAAAACTCAGCACGATCTCAAGCGCCTCCATATTGGAGTGGACGTCGGAAAAAACCCCGTAGAGCACGGGGCAGATTATAACTTTTCGGCGACTTCTTTGGAGGCCGTGGGAGCGGCATCCGGCAATTTTTTGCGGAAATCGACGGAAATAAGCTGGCTGATGCCCATTTCCTCCATGGTGACCCCGTAAATCACGTCGGCGGCTTCCATCGTGCGTTTGTTGTGGCTGACAATCAGGAATTGGGTGCGGGCGTGAAACTCCCGCAGCAGGGCGATGAAGCGCTCCACGTTGGCGTCATCCAAAGCCGCGTCGGCCTCATCCAGCATGCAGAAAGGGGAAGGCTTGACCATGAAGAAAGCAAAAAGTAGGGCGATAGCGGTCAGGGTTTTTTCGCCGCCGGAGAGCAGCGACAAGTTCTGCAGGCGCTTGCCCGGAGGCTGGGCCACGATATCCACGCCGGTCTCAAGAATATTCTCGGGATCGGTTAGAATCAAATCCGCCTCGCCGCCCTCAAAAAGCACGCCGTAAATGCGGCGGAAATGCTCGCGCACCTCGGTGAAGGTCTGCCGGAAATTCTCACGCGTGGCGCCGTTGATTTTCGAGATCGCGTTTTTCAAGTCCTCTTTAGCCTGGTTAAGATCGTTAATCTGGCCGGCTAGGAACGCCTGCTTGGAAGAAAGAGCTTCGTATTCCTCGGGCGCGGCCATGTTGATATTGCCCAGCGTGGAAATGCGCTTGCGCAGGAAATCTATTTTTTCGGCTTCGACGGTTTGACCCTCGTATTTGGCCCGGGCTTGCTCGAAACTCAGCTGCCAATCGTCCCAAAGCCGCTTCTTAAGCCCGTCCCGGGTGCTGCGCAGCGCGCTGGCCTTGACCTCGATTTGATGCAGCTGCTCTTGGGCCCCGTCGGCGGCTGCCTTAATGCCTCGCAGGGTCTGTTCTTTTTCGGCGATAGATTGCTCTCGGGCCCGAAGGCCCTCCAACACGACCCTGGCCTCGTTCTCGAAAACGGCGAGTTGCGCGTTGAGTTTCTCCAACTCTTGCCGCGACTGCCCGCCCAACAGCCGGTTTTCCTCGCTTTTGCGAATCAACTCCTCGATTTCCTGCGCGCGACGGGAGAGCGCGGCTTCCTGGTTTTTTTTCTCATCGCAAAGCCGCTCGTAATTGCCGGCCAGGAAATTCGTCTTATCCTCAAGATTATGGAGTTTGGATTTTAAGAGCTCCTCCGTGGCCTGGCCCTTGGCCAGCTCTTCCTTAAATACGCCCAGGCTTTCCGAGGCCTGGATTTCGCGCTCGCGCACGATCTTTTCGCGCGCCTCGGTTTGCTCTATTTCCTCGCGCAGGATCAAAATCCGCTCGCGGGTCAACGCCATTTCGGAAAGCAGGTCGGCGGCTTCGGCGGTGGAAAGCTCGACGTTGCGAACATAGACCGAAAGCCCCGCCTCTTTCTCATCGATTTGAGCTTTAAGGGCATGAATAATCGCCGACTGTTGGTTAACAACGTCAACGGCAAGCCGACTGCGATTCTCGCGGTCGGCCGTCTCTAATTCGCAGCGAGACCCGGCGGCTTCCAACTCGCCGCAGCGAGTTTGACAGGCGGCGGCGCGGGCGCGAATCTCTCCGGCGTCGGCGAAAGAGAGCTGCGCCTGTTCCCTCCGGCTTGAGCCGCCGTAAACCCAACAGTCCCCGAAAAGGGTTTTATCCAAAGCGTAGCTATCCTGGAAAAGAAAACGCACGGCCTTTTCATATTGCGGCGCGAATTGCATATGCCGCATCAAAGGCTTGGCATCGTCCGGATAATTTTTATCGGTTAGGAAAGAAGGCAAGGCGCTTAAAATCAAAAACCGCGCCCGGCCCTTGCCCGAGGCCTCCAGCAATTCCACGGCGGCCCGGGCTGCGGAGGAATGCTCGCAGACTATGGCGTAAAGGCGCTCGCCCAAAACGTCCTCCAAATAGGGCTTATAATTTTCTTCAATTTTAACCAGCTGGCGCACGGTGCCGACCACACCCTCAATGCCCGCGTTGAGCACGGCTTGGGCGCCGGCCCAATAAGGATTTTGGCCTGCCTGGGCTTCCAGCGATTCAACCTTGGCCTGGGCGTGGGCCAGTTCGGAATGAAGCCGCAGGGTTTCCCGCGCCATTTCTTGATGGTGCCGACGCAGGGCCTCAAGAGCCGCCTGGGCTTCTTGCGCCCGGCCGCGCGCGGTTTCGGTTTGCGCTTCCTGCCGGGTTAAAGCAGCCCGCGAGGCCTCGATCTCCCCTTGGACCTTGCCGACTTGAACCAAATCCTTTTCCAGCTCGCGCAGGCAGGAGCGCACCTGAGCCTCTTGGCGGCAATAAGCCGAATCAGCTTCAGCCATTTTACGGCGCCGGCCCAAAGCGGCCTGCGCGGCGGCCAAAACCTCGGCCTTAAGCGTCTCTAGGGCCGCCTGAGACTCCGCCAACTTCCTCTTCAACGTTTCTAATTGGCCGTCCCAACCTAAAGCTTCCTGCTCGGCCGCGGCGCGCAGGGCTTGGGCAGACACGACGGCAAGGCTTGCCTGCTCGATCTCGGGATCGATGCCGGCCAGGCGACGCCGCGCGGCCTGCCGCTCCTCCTCGCAAGCCTTGAGGCGCTCGGCGGTCTCCAATAGGAAACGCTCTGAAGATTGGATGCGCTCCTCAAGCCGCGCGGCTTGGGATTTAACCTCGGCGATTTTCTGGTTGCAGCCAAGCAGCTGGTTTTGCTGGTTGGCTTTTTCGAGGTTTAAGGCGGAGAGATTGGCGCCCTCGGCGGAAATCTCGACGCGGCGCGCCCCCAGGGTTTCCTCAAGAGGACGGCTGGACCCGGCGAGCAGCTGCAGCTCTCCTTCCATAAGGCTTGCCTGCTGCAGAATTTGCGCCGCTTCCAACACCGCCAGATCTTCCTTGTATTTCTTGTAAAGCTTAGCCTTGCGCGCGTCGCTGTCCAATTTTTTGACCTGGTCGCTGATCAAAACCACCGAGTCCTGCAAGCGGCCCATGTCGGCCTCGACGCGCTCGAGCTTCCTTAAAGCCTCTTCTCTCTTGGCCTTATACTTGGCCACGCCGGCGGCTTCTTCGAAAATAGCCCGGCGATCCTCGGGCTTGGAGGTCAGGACGAAATCCACCCCGCCTTGGTCGATGATGGCGTAGCCGTCGCCGCCCAGGCCGGTGTCGAGGAACATCTCGCGTATGTCACGCAGGCGGCACTGGGTTTTATTCAGGAAATAGGCGGACTCGCCGGAACGGAAAATGCGGCGCGAAACCGTGACCTCGGAGAACTGCACGGGCAGCATGTTGCTGGCGTTGTCAAAAGTCAGCGTCACCTCGGTCATGGACATCGGCGGGCGCTTGGCCGTGCCAGCGAATATGACCTCCAGCATGGAATCGGCGCGCAGGGACTTCCAGGACATCTCGCCCAGGCACCAGCGCACGCATTCCATGATGTTGGACTTGCCGCAGCCGTTGGGCCCGATGATGCCGGTAATGCCGGGCTCCAGGTCCAGATGGGTTTTATTGGCGAAGGATTTATAGCCGACGATGTCTATGGATTTAAGATGCATCAGCCCTCGCTTGGCAATAGTCCACCTTTTGCCATCTATTATCTAATAGACGCATAATTACGCGGTCACTAGAATAGCATTTTCCAGTCGGAAAAAACAAGAATTATTTCTAAAAGGGAGAGACGTCCGAGTCAGCTACTGCTAACGATCTGTAGTGTGTTCAGTTTCCGATCGCATCCATGGCTGTCCGCGCACCGTGCCGGGCGCGAAGGGTCCCGGCCTAGAAGTCGGCTAAGACGATGAAGCTCATCTCAATCTCGGAACGGGCCGACTCCACGGCCAGGCGGTTCTTGTTGCCGCGAACGATCGTCTGGGTATCGGCCTTCCAAGAGTCCACCGTGAGCGGTCCGAACTCCGCCCCGGCCCCGGCCAACTGCCCTGAGAGGGCTTCCTTTATCCCCTGCAAGGCCTGCCGCAATCTCGCGGAGCCGGCCTCGATCGCGGTCTTCTGGCCCTCCTCCGTGAGCTGCATCGTCACGTTGCCGCCGGCCACGTAGTCCGCCCAACTCCCCTGCAGGAAGCGGACCTCGGCCTTGTAGTTGTTTTCCATCCTTAGCGGGGTCCCGTCTATCTTGTCCTCCAGCAGCAGGTCCGTGTGCAGGAACGTCCGGCCGTTCTCGTTCTCCAGCGAGATACGGGAGTGGCCCTTGTAGTCGATCCCGACCACCTCTTCGTCCACCCCGCGCTTATCCTTGTTGAGCTGGGAGAAGACCCCCTCGCCTCGTATGGTGGTCTGCGTCTCGCGCCGGCCCGAGACCTGATCGAGCGTGACCGCCTGGCCCTGGGCATGGTAGACGCCCACCGCGTCGTTCACCTTAAGCCTCACACTGATCTTGTACGAGTTCTTTGCCCAGGCCGTCGTGGGCAGAACCGTCCCGAGCAAAGCCGCCACCCACAGCATTCCGACCGCCGCCATCCGAGTCCGTCTCATCATTGTGACCTCCCTTGGAGACTCCGCCTTTCGGCGGGCCTCAGCAGGCCATTATACGCGTCGCGGCGCCGTCCCCATAGGGTCCTTCGACCCCGCGATGAGCGGCAAAGGTCCCATGCCAGATTAGGCATTTAGTCCCACAAATGGCCGAGATCAAAAAATTATATACTGGGCCCATGCGAACATTGCTTCCTCTTTTTGTGTCGGCTTTGCTCTCCGCCTGCCGGGCTTCGGCCTCCCCGGCGCCGGCCGGAATCACGATCTCCGATGAGCAAGCCTCGGAAATCGGCCAAAA
>MGUO01000151.1:5181-5575 GCA_001800015.1 Elusimicrobia bacterium RIFCSPHIGHO2_02_FULL_57_9 | reverse complement strand
GGGAAAGTGGAGTTCCTGACCTGGTGGGATGAAACTCCAAACTGCCCTGCTCTAGGCATCAACCATTATATTTGGTATCCCCAGGACCGCCGCGGACCGTTTGAGGAAACCTTCCCGAATCTTCTTAGGTTCATGGCCCAGCGCAAAGTGCTTCTGCCCGGCTGGTTGAAAAACTATCCCCCTTCTCCCTGGAGCGACCGGGATACTTTCATGCGCGACATGAACACGCCACGGATGAAGGAACTGCGCGACTTCCTGAGCCGCCCCGAGATCGTCGCGGTTCAAGCGCGCTACAGCGCCGACCGCCTTGAGCAGGCGCTGCCCAAAATGCTGGCCGAGATTCCCGATGGTGAACGGGAAAGCCTGCAAAAGCAATTCTACCGCGTCGCCAATT
>MGUO01000151.1:4000-5171 GCA_001800015.1 Elusimicrobia bacterium RIFCSPHIGHO2_02_FULL_57_9 | reverse complement strand
CAACGGCCCCTACGCGCTGGTGGATTATGTTAACTTCAAAGGCGAGGGCGTCAAAGCCACGGAACGCTATTACGACAAGGAACTCGGGCGCGATCAGGGTTGGGGTCTACTGCAAGTGTTGCAAGGCCTGGAAACCAAGCCAAGCGATGCCTCAAAATTGCCGTGCCCGGCCGCCCTGGACGAATACGCTGATTCGGCCGGCGGCGTCATGCGCCGCCGTGTCAAAAATTGCCCGCGCACGCCCCAAACCCAGAATGCTTCTCTTATCAATGTCGCTAACAAATGCGCTCCGGAACATCGCAAGGAGCTGCTTAAATGCGACGCGGAAGAATGCTGGCTGGGAGGCTGGCTTAAGAGAATTGAAACTTATAGGGTGAAACCTTAGTGGAACAAGCCCCCGCCCGCCGCCGGCTGATATCCCTTGACGTTTTTCGCGGGGCCACCATCGCGGGCATGATCCTGGTCAACAATCCGGGCTCCTGGAGCAATATCTATCCGCAGTTAAAACACGCCGAATGGAACGGCTGGACCTTCACCGATCTCATATTCCCCTTTTTCCTTTTTATCACCGGCGTGGCCATCGTCTTGTCGCGCGCCAACTCGGCGCCGCAGAGCAAATCAAAAATTTATCTTAAGATATTGAAAAGATCGCTGATTCTTTTCGCCCTGGGCCTGTTTCTCAATGGCTTTCCTTATTACGACCTGTCTACGCTGCGGATCATGGGCGTTCTGCAAAGAATCGCCATCTGCCATTTCTTCGCTTCCATTATATGCCTGGAAACTGGAATTGTCGGCTCAGCGGCCGGCGCGGTATTCCTGCTTTTCCTTTATTGGGGGCTTATGGCCTTCTTCCCGATTCCCGACATCGGCGCCGGGGTGATGGAAAAGGGCCGCAATTTCGCCGCTTACGTGGATCAATTGGTCTTGGGCAAACATGTGTGGGCCAATACCAAGACCTGGGATCCCGAAGGCATCATCAGCACCCTGCCGGCCATCGCCACCACGCTCTTCGGGGTCATGACCGGCGCTTGGCTGCGCGGGCCGCGCAGCGATAGCGACAAGGCCGGCTGGATGATCGCCGCCGGCTGCCTTGGCCTGCTGGCCGCAAGCCTCTGGTCAGAATTCCTGCCTATCAACAAAAATATTTGGACCAGCTCTTACGCGGTTTTCA
>MGUO01000151.1:0-3944 GCA_001800015.1 Elusimicrobia bacterium RIFCSPHIGHO2_02_FULL_57_9 | reverse complement strand
CCCTTGATCAAAACCTATATTTACAAGAACTTCTTCCTCTCCTGGTTAAGCCCCATTAACGCCTCGCTCGGCTACGCCCTTTTCCTGCTTGTCGTTCTTTATCTGCCGATTTGGCTGCTGCATAGAAAAAAAATATTCCTCAAGATATAATCACATCGAAGCATTGACAATTATCGGTCCCGGGGATAAACTCCCCTCAAAGGCTTGATTTTGCTTATAAAATAATCCTAAATGACAACAAAGCCTCCCCCTGCCTTGCGCATTCTCGTGGCCGAAGACACCTTGTCCATGCGGCTGTTGATCAAGCTCCAACTCACCGCGGCGGGCCGGCAACCCGATCTGGTTGAAAACGGCAAGGCCGCGGTCGAAAAATTAATGGCCGGGCCATACGAACTGGTCATCCTCGATCTCCGGCTGCCAGTTATGGATGGCTGCCAGGCCACTATGGCGATTCGAAAATGGGAGCAAGAAAACAAAAAACCGCCTGTTCCCATCTTGCTCCTGACCGCCTCGCTAGGCAAGGATGACGCCGAAAAATGCCTTAAAGCCGGCTGCAGCGGCATTCTCCATAAGCCTTTTGAAAGATCCGAGCTGGCGGCCGCCATCGTGCGCCTGACAGGGGAGGCCGCTCCAACGCCAGTCCCCAATGATGAAATTTCTCTTGAATCCGACCCGGAGATCGCCGATTTAATTCCCCGTTTTCTGAAGCATTGCCGCGGCGACGTCCTTAAGATGAAAGAAGCCCTGGCTCGCGGGGATTACCGCGTCATTCTGGACCATAGCCACCGGATAGCCGGGTCCGGCACAAGCTTCGGTTTTGACGCCATAAGCGAGATAAGCCGGCGCATCGAATTCGCGGCGAAGAAAAGCGACGGAAGCGGCATAATCGGCCCGCTTGACGAGCTGTCCGATTATCTCCAACATCTCGGGGCCAAACATGGATAAGTTCAATCGTCCCCTGATATTAAGCGTGGAAGACGATCCGGATATGCTGCTCTTGTTGGAAAGAATTTTGACCGTGGGCGGCTATGAGGTCAAGCCGGCGGCCGGTTGCGGCGAGGCCCTGGAATGGCTTAAAAGCGGACGGCCCGACCTTATTTTAACGGACGTCATGATGCCGCAAATGAGCGGCTATGAGTTTTGCGCCAAACTGCAGGCCGCTCCCGAGCTGGCGCTGATCCCGGTCGTCTTTCTGACCGCACTGGACACAGCCCAAGACAAAGCCCGGGCCCTGGCCGCGGGCGCGGGCGGCTATTTGACCAAGCCCATCAATAAAAAGGAAATGCTTGAAGCCGTCTCGCGCCACGCCCGGACCAAGGGCCAGTGGAACGGCCTAAAAGAGGGGCTTTCGGCCGCGGCCTGGCCGCCGCGCTCGGATGATATGCCGGGCTTCTTGGACTTTCTTCGCGATAAGCTTAAAATCCCGCCGGAAACAATGAGCCGGCTGAAGGATGCGGCCGTCTCCGATATATACCAGCTCGGCGCGCTCCTGGACTTAAGCGCCGCTCAAGCGGCGGAACATGCCGCCGCTTATGCCAACCGGGCCTATTTGCCCCGCATTAATCCAGAATCCATCCAGTTGGGCGCTCTCCCGACCGCCTTTTGCCGCTCCAACCGCGTCATCGCCATCCGCGATGGCTCGGGAGAGCTCGGCTTTGCGCTGAGCAATCCCTTCAACCGGGAGCTTGTCGGCCTTTTGGGACGCTGTTTCTCCGAGAGCCAGCCCAAAATATATGTCACCGCACCGGCCAATATTTCCATGCTGCTCAAGCAGCCGGGGAAAGAGCGCGGCAAGACCCTGTCAAAAGACGATATCGAAAATTTATCCATACCGGAAATCGCGGAGAATATTCTGGAAACGGCCGTCTTCGAGAGGGCCAGCGACATCCATATCGAGCCCAAGAACGATCGCACGGTCATCCGCTTCCGCGTCGACGGCGACATGCGGGAAGTTTACGCCGTCAAGCCCCAGACCGGGCTTATGCTCATCACGCGCTTCAAGGCCCTTGGGGAGCTGGATGTGGCTGAACGGCGCAAGCCCCAGGACGGATCGATGCAAACCACGATAGACAGCCGGGCTTTCATCGTGCGCCTGGCCACAACCTGCACCCCGGCCGGCGAGAGCCTCATCCTGCGGCTGCTGGAGCCCTGGGCCAAACCCAAGCCCTTGGAGGATTTGGGCATGTCTCAGAAGCAAGTCCGGCACATGGTTGATTTCTCACAGCGCAACCACGGCCTTGTCATTATCGCGGGGCCCACGGGCTCGGGCAAAACCACGACTATTTACAGCCTTCTGCAGCATATCGACTGCGAGGCCCGCAGCCTGATTTCGGTGGAGGATCCGGTCGAATACAGGATCGCCAAAGCCAACCAGCAGCAGGTGGATGAAAAGGCGGGATTGACTTTCGAGGCCCTGCTTAAATCCTCGTTAAGGCAGGACCCGGATATTTTATTCCTGGGCGAGATGCGCGATCCCTTCTCGGCCAAAATGGCCATTGATTTCGCAAGCACCGGACATCTGACCGTCAGCTCCATCCATACCACCAACGCCACCACGGCCGTTTTCCGCCTGGAACGGCTGGGTATAACCCGGGGCGCCATGGCCGACAGCATCCTGGGCGTCATCGCGCAGAAACTCGTCAAGCGGCTTTGCCCGCACTGCAAGCAAACCGGCCCGGTCACCGAGGAAGAGGCCGCCTTATTTTCCCCCTTTACCCGGGATATCCCGGCCCAAGTCGCCCGGCCGGCCGGCTGCCCCAAATGCGCCGGGACCGGATTTCTGGGACGCGAAGGCATCTATGAAATCGTCAAATTTTATCCAGAGATATCGGACATGATCCGGCGCGACAAGCCCATATCCGAAATCCGCGATTTTGCCAGGCAGCGGGGCGACATGCTCATCACCGACCATGCCATTGAAAAAGTCAGGGGGCTTGTATTTTCACCGCGCCTGGTTTATGAGACGGTGCTGCTGGAGGAGTCGGAATACCGGGAAAAAGGCGCCGCGGGCCCTGCGCCCGGTGCCGGAGACGTCCAGCAAAGGGCCTCCGGCACCGGCCGAGCGGAACGCTTCCTTACGGCCGGCGCCCCCCCGCCGCCCGCCGTTATTTCTTCCGATGCCGGGGAATCATCCCGCATCCTCGTCGTCGAGGACGATCCGGACACCCGCGCGCTGATCGCGCGCATCCTGGGAAATCAAGGGTTTGCCGTGACGCTCGCCGAAGACGGAGTGGCGGCGCTTAAGCAAATGCAGGCAAGCCGGTTTGACTTGATCCTTTCCGACATCAACATGCCCAATCTGGACGGACTCAAGATGATGGAAATCAAGATGCAAAAAAAAATAGATTCTCCCGTTATTTTCTTCACCTCTTCGGGCGAAAGCGAAGCCCTCGGCCTTGAATTGGGAGCGGAGGACTACATCAAGAAGCCTGTGGCCAAGGAGGTGCTGTTGGCACGGGTCAAAAACGTCCTTAAGCGCAGGAGCGGCCGGCGGGGGTAGCGCCAGAACATTATGCCGTTTCCAGCCGCCTTCCTGGCTCTCGTAGAGAAGGCCGCCGCAAACGGGCCGGTCAATCTCGTTGTTTTTCATCTGACCTCCCTGGCGCAAATCCGGCTGTCCCACGGCGCCGCCGTGGCGGAGCACATTTTAACGCGGCTTCTTGAGTCCCTCCGGGACCTCGCGCGCCCGGCGCCGGAGGCGTCCAGCAAAGGGCCTCCGGCACCGGCCGAGCGGAACGCTTCCTTACGGCCGGCGGACCCCGTGGAATTGATCGGCGACGATAAAGCGATCGTCCTTCTTTGCGCTGATTTGCGCTCCGCTCAGAAAGCCGCCGGGCGCATTTACGCGGCCCTACGGAAAAATTCCCGCTTCACCATCAGCGCGGGACTGGCTCATTCAAGCGGCTTGGCCGAGGGCGCCCACGCCCTATTGCGGCTGGCCCTTG
>MGUO01000150.1 GCA_001800015.1 Elusimicrobia bacterium RIFCSPHIGHO2_02_FULL_57_9 | reverse complement strand
AACCATGGGCTCCGGCATCGCCCATATGCTGGCGTTATCCGGCCTCGATCAAGACCACTTCAAGACCGGATAACGCCAGCATATGGGCGATGCCGGAGCCCATGGTTCCCCCGCCGATGACGGCCACCTGCTTGATTCCCATTATCGCAAGAGATTACAACTAATCCAGCTTGGCCAGCAACTGCCGTAAATTTGGCTTTAGGGCTAAGGGCTAGGGGGACATCCTTGCTGCTGGCCTTGCAATTTGCCAGGATTCCAGAGCCGCTTTTAGTGGCGGCGGCAGGAGTTTTAGGGCTACTGCTTCGGCGGTAATTTGATGAATTCCCTTAACTTGGCTTCCAGGCGATCCATCGATACCGGCTTAAGCAGAGTGCCGTTGATCCCGCTCTCGATGGCCTTGTCGACGTCCTTCACCCGGTCGGCCCCCGTCACCATGATGATGGGAATGTCGCGGGTTTTCGCGTTGAGCCGCAGCACCGACGTGGTCTGAAATCCATCCATCTCCGGCATCATGGCGTCGATCAAAATCAGGTCGGGCATCTTCTTAGCGGCCGCTTTGAGGCATTCTTCTCCGCCAAGCACGCTGATGACGTCGCAGCCCAATTGAACGAGCATCGCATTGAAATTGCCGAGAACGAGAACCGAGTCGTCCACGTGTAGGATCAAGGGTTTGGTTCTTTTGAAGCCGAACAAGGAGGCCAGTCCCATATTGAAAGCATTATAGCAATCTGCTAGCGTTTTTCCATGGCGGCGCTGGATTTAGGATGGCTGGATTCCTCGATACTCATCGGCTATTTGATATTGCTGGCGGCCATCGGCTGGTGGGCCGGGCGCAAGACCGCCAACACCACCGACGACTATTTCCTGGCCAGCCGCTCCATCCCCTGGCTCGTCACCGCGGCGAGCTTCGCGGTCAGCTGCATCAGCGCCATCACCTTTATCGGCACGCCCGCTGTCGCAAGAGATTACAACTAATCCAGCTTGGCCAGCAACTGCCTGAGCTTGGTCAAGTGGTAGTGGGTGCTTAGATCCGTTGAACGCGGCAGAACAGCCGAGGCTAACCCCGTCTCCAGGGTGGCGCGCGCCTCTTTGTTCTTCCCCAGGGCTTGCTCAATTTTCGCCTTAAGCGCCACCGCGCGCAGCCAGTTGTCCCCGTAAGAATTAGTCTCGGCTTTTTTGGCGTACTCGTAAGCCTTGGCGTTTTTCTTTAAATTAAAAAGCAGATTGGCGTAGCTGTAGTTAAAGGTGAATTCCTCGGCATAGGTTTTAGTCAGGGATTCGTAAAGCGCCTTGGCCTGCGCGGTTTTTCCGGCCTTGCTCAAATAATAGGCCCGCTCCAAATTCGCTCCGCGCGACAACGCCAGTTCGGATTGGGAGGCCTGCTCGCCGAAGGTTTGCGCGGCTTGCAGGTAAACGGCCTTGGCGCTGCCGGTGTCTCCGATAATCTCCAACATTTCCGCTTCGTTGGCGAATAAATCCCCCTTATTCACGCCCGCTTCATCCAGAAGCGGAGAATTGCGCCAGGTCTGCGTATTTTTCCTGGCGGCGGGGACCAAGGCAGCGGCGAATGCACGGTCTTGCCCCAAAAGCTCGATGAGCCAGGAGCTAAATCGCACGCTGTCCGGAAAATCCTTGGCCAAAGATTTAAGCGCGGCCAGCAGTCCCTCCGCGTCGTCTTCGCGCTTGGCTTTATCGCGCCGGGCCAATAATAAATATTCCCGGGATTCGGCGTCCGGCAAGCCTTTTAAAGCCGCGATGGCTTTATCATGCTCGCCCCGCTCGTAATGCCACAAGCCGACGCGTCTTTTATCCTGGGAGCTTTCAATAGGCTGATTCTTAAGCGCCTGGAGGCCTGACACCAGTTCCACCGTAACGACCAGGGTGCGATAATCCACGAAACGCCCGATCTCGCGCAATTTCGAGTCCGCGATGACGACAGTGGGATAGCCTCTTATTTTAAAACGATCTTTCCACGCCCAGGAAATATCCGAGTCAGCGTCCAAGGCCGCCTTGACCAGTCCCCGGGTCGCTTCCGTGAATTCTTTTTTCGGGTAAACTTCCTCTTCCAGCCTATTGCAGGGAGGGCACCATATCCCGTAGAAATTGATGTAAAGAAGCGAGCCGGATTTGCGCGCGGCGGCCAAGGCTTTTTCCGGGTCATTCATGATAAAACCGGGGATTGTTTTCTTGGCTTTCGGCGGTTGGTAAGCCTCGGCCCGGAAAAGCCATGGTACTGCGCCCGATTTGAACGTTCGTTCGGACGCATGTACAACGACATCAAAACGTTCATTCCTGCAAAAAGTCACCGCGTCATCGCAGACGCTGGCCGTGATTTTGATCGTCCCCGGTTCGGAGAGTTGGCAGCGGAATTGCCTGGGATTGATAGTTATTAGAGGAAGGGACCCGCATTTCTGCGGGGCCTTGACGTTGAAATGATGGCCCGCGACCGGCTTAAGCTCGATGATTTCATTGACCAGCGCCCGGCTGGGGCGACTTCGCAGCAAGGACTCGGGGGCTTCTTCTTGCGGGAAAGCCTGGACAACAAGAATTAACGAGGAAATTGTGATTAATTTCTTCATTATTGCAAGTTTACCATTTCCCGGCTACAATGAGCCCCATGAGAAGAGCAGCCGCGCTGGCCCTGTTGTTGCTGCCTACGGCCCTTCAGGCGGCCAAACTGAGGCTGAAGCCCAAGCCCGTGCCCCTCCGCTCAGGCCTGAAAATCGACTTGATCAAGATCGAGACCTACAACATCTTCGAAACCAGGGTCTATCCTGAATCCAAGCTGCTCTACCGCATCGTCAACGCCGCCCACTGGACCACCCGCGAGGAGGTTATCCGGCGCGAGCTGCTTTTTTCGCAAGGCGACGGCTATAACCCGGCGTTGTTGGTGGAAACCGAACGCAATTTGCGGCGCCTGCCGTTTCTGCGCAAAGCCGATGTCGCAGCCAAGGTCAACAAAAGGGGGCGCATCGACGTGACGGTGCGCACCTATGACGCCTGGACCTTGGAGCTGATCGCCAACTTCAAGCGCGCGGGAGGTTCGAACAACTGGAAGGCGGGCTTGGCCGACCACAATCTTACCGGCCAAGGAAAGAATATATCCGCGGTCTATAATAACAACGGCGCCAGCGTCAGCCGCAACCTCTCCTGGAAAGACCCTCAATTCCTGGGCCGCAGCCACTTGGAGAATACCCTGGAGGCCACGACAGGTCCCGACAGCAAAACTTTTTCGTTCGGGCTTAAGCGGCCCTTCTACGCCTCCATTTCCCCCTCCGCCTTGGGCTTTAAGGCAAGCTACGCCAGCAACAATGTCGCCACTTATTCCGGCCAAACCCTGACCGGGACGGTTCAGAAACGCGCGATTGAAGCCGGCCTCAATTACGGTATCGCCCTGGGAATTTCTACGCAACGCAATCGGCGCCTGACCGCGGGCCTATTGCATCAGGACACGAGCTACAGCCCTTTCCGCAATTTTTCCCCGGACCGCATGCCTCAAAAGGAGCATTTAAATTTCCTGCAATTGGGCGGGGAATGGGAGCAACAGGATTTCATCAAGCTCAAGCGCATCCAAAAGTTCACCCGCATCGAGGACTTTAACCTCGGCTTCGGAATTTTCCCGAACGTCTCCTGGTCGCCCTATATAAAGGCGCTGTCGGGCACCGAATCGCAAGCGCTGCCGAAAGTCAGCGTGCGCAAAGGATTAAGCTGGGCGAACAATCTTCTGCTTCTGCGCGGCGACTACACCTCGACCTATTCCAACGGGGGCAACGGCAACCGCGTCGCTTCGGTCAAAACGTTTTATTATAACCTCCGGTTTCCCCGCCAAACCCTGGCTTTTCAAACCGCCTATGACCACGGCTGGCGGCTGGATCCATCGATTTCCTTCCCGTTAGGAGAGATGAACGGATTGCGCGGCTACGGGCTGGAACAGTTCCACGGCGACAGGAGATTGCTTTTCAACGCCGAAGACCGCATTTTCATCATGGATGAGCTGTGGCGGCTATTCGATATCGGAGGCGCGGCATTCTACGATATGGGCTACGCTTTCCCGGCGGGCACTCCTGCGCGGATTTTCCACCTCAAACACAGCGTCGGCCTGGGCCTGCGCCTGGCCCCCTCGCGCTGGAGCGGCAATAATCCCGTACGCATCGATCTGGCGCGAGCGTTAAACGACAACGGGAGCCGCTCGCGCTGGTCTCTTTCCATCCTGGCCGGGCATGCTTTCGGTCCGGACTCGGAATAAGTTAATATCAGGGTATGGCCCGGAAAGTAAAGGCGGATCCCGCCCGCCAGCCGTTCCAATATCCTTTAAAACGGCAATTCATCGAGCCGGATTGGACGCGCCTGCCCGGTTATAAAGACGTAAGCCGGCAGGATTGGGAAAGCGCCTTGTGGCAGCGCCAGCATTCGGCCAAGAACCTCAAGGAATTAAAAGAAGTTTTCGGAAAATATCTCAGCGATGACGTGGCCGAGGAACTGCTTAAGGACCAGCAGGAAAAAGCCACCATGTCCATTCTTGTTCCACCCCAAATGCTCAACACCATGAATGAGAAGGATTTGCGCGGCGACCCGGTGCGCCGCTACATGCTGCCACTGATCAGCGACCGGCACAAGGAGTGGCCCAATCACCCCAAGGCCTCGCGCGACAGCCTGCATGAAAGCGAGATGTGGGCCGTGGAAGGCCTGACCCACCGCTACCCCACGAAAGTTCTAGCCGAGTTGATCGCCACCTGTCCCCAATACTGCGGGCATTGCACGCGCATGGATTTGGTCGGAAATTCCGTCCCCCAGGTGCAAAAACATAAATTCACCATACAGCCCAAGGACCGCTACGAACAGATTCTCGATTATTTAAAAAAAACCCCCTCGGTGCGCGACGTGGTGGTTTCCGGAGGCGACATCGCCAATATGCCCATCGCCCAGCTCGAGGCCTTTGTTTCGGCCCTCATGGACATCCCCCATATCCGCGATATCCGCCTGGCGTCCAAGGGCCTGCAGGGCCTGCCCCAGCATTTTTTGCAGGATGAGGTGCTCAAGGGCTTGGACCGCCTGGCTAAAAAAGCCTGGGAGCGCGGGGTGGATTTGGCCTTGCACACTCATATCAACCACGCCAATCAGCTCACCCCTCTGCTAGCCAAGGCCGTCAAGAAGCTCCTGGAAATGGGCTTGCGGGACGTGCGCAACCAAGGGGTGCTGCTGCGCGGGGTTAACACCACGCCCAATGATTTGCTGGAACTCTGCTTCGCTTTGCTTGATTGGGGCAAGATCATGCCCTATTATTTCTACATGTGCGATATGATTCCCAATTCCGAGCATTGGCGCCTGGCTATTTGGGAAGCGCAAGCCCTGCAGCACGCCATCATGGGCTATATGCCGGGCTTTGCCACGCCGCGGGTCATTTGCGACGTGCCCTATGTCGGCAAGCGCTGGATTCATCAAGTGTCGGATTATGACCGGACAAAGGGCATTTCCTATTGGACCAAGAATTACCGCACCGGCATTGAAACCGACGATCCCGAGGCTCTGAGCCGCCGTTACGAATATTACGACCCGGTTTACACCCTGCCGACGCAAGGCCAGGAATTCTGGCGCAAACAATTCTCGCCGGCCGCCTCGGTTTAGCCGATGGGCTTTACCTTCAAACCCTATCAACTAGAAGGCCTGCTCGTAGTCGAAGGCTCTTTTTTCCCGGATGAACGCGGCGTTTTCATGGAAAGCTTCCGGGAGAATGAATTAAGGAAGGCCGGGATTCCCCCCTTGGTCCAGGACAATCTCTCGCGCTCCCAGAAAGGAGTGCTGCGGGGAATGCATTATCAGATCAAGCCTTCGCCCGTGGGCAAGCTCGTGCGCTGCGTGCGCGGAAAAATTCTGGATGTAGTTGTCGACATCCGCAAAAAATCGCCGACTTACGGGAAATGGGCGAGCATCGAGCTCGGCGATGAAGGCAACCGCATGTTTTGGGTGCCGGAAGGCTTTGCCCACGGCTTTTATACCTTAAGCGAGACAGCCGACGTGCTCTATAAGGTTTCAGGCTATTGGGCGCCCGAGGTTGACCGGGGCATTCTCTGGAACGATCCCGCTGTGGGCATACGCTGGCCGTCCGATGATATCCGCGTCTCGCCTAAAGACGCTAAACTGCCGCCTCTTTCCCAAGCCGACAATAACTTTTAGCGCACAGAAGAAACGTCCCGATTGGTATAGTCAATCGGGACGTTTCTATTTTTCGATCAGTGAGCCGGATTAATGAGCCGGCGCAGGGGCTGATGGGGGCGCGTCATGGCCCTCATGCTTCGTTTCTTTCTTGGCCTTTTTGGCCATTTTCTTGGCGGCTTTTTTGGCCTTCTTCACTTTTTTCGGCATCTCAACCGGCGTCGCGGCCGGGGCCGGGGCTTGCGCCACAGCGCAGACGCTGAGGCCGTAG
>MGUO01000149.1:6498-12678 GCA_001800015.1 Elusimicrobia bacterium RIFCSPHIGHO2_02_FULL_57_9 | reverse complement strand
ACGCAATACCAAAAACCCTGTATAGGCAGACCCGGATTAAGAAGCACGTCCGCCAGATTAGACCAGTTCTTGCAGCCCCAGATTTCATTGCCGGTAGTGAACACGGGAGGAGGCGGCTCCATTAAAACCGTGGCCTCGCCTAATTCTTGATACATCCGGCTCAAACCGTAGAGTGCGGCGCCCAGAGATCGGCCCCGGCCTATGTCCTGGTAATGCCACTTCACCACGCTGGCAAACAAGCCGATGAAGGCCACTAAAATAATCCAGAAAAGGGCGATAACGACCATCAATTCCACCAGCGTGAATCCCGCGCCACGGCCGCGGCGCTTATTCATGGCTTGGGCTCGTCCCAGTCCACGTCAACACTGACCTCGGGACCGAGGAGGGCGGGATTGGCGGAAGGGGTGACGAGATACTTAATCGTGGCGTTGTATGGAGGATCTTTGAACCAGGGAGGGGCGACAGTCTCCAAGAAACCGGTGAGTTGATGAGCGGGGGGACCGGGAGCCAGGGCATAGACATCGCCCATGCTGTCTGCGATGAGTCCGGGAGTGTGAATATTCCAGGTCTGGGCCCCTGACCTGTTCTTGTTCGGCCCCATGTCCGTGGTAGGATCGGCGGAAACATAGTTTCTCAGCGCATCGTGCAGCGATCTGGCGGCCGCGCCGGCCATAAATCGCCTGTCGGCCCTGCCTCCGCCTTTCCTAACCGAAAGCACGACCGTGTAAAGGCCCGAGGACATCGCGGCTATCACAAGTATCGCGATAAGCAATTCCAGAAGAGTAAAGCCGCGCTGCTTGTTCATAATCCAACTTTCGTGCCCGCTGAATCGGCCTACGGCGCCGGAGCGCCACCAAAGGGGATAATCCTCCCCACGGCATCGACGTCATATCCCCAGCCGTCGTAAGGAGCGCGTGCCGGCGGTCTGCGGCGCACGCAAGCTATGGCGTCGGCACTGCAACTGCCGCCCGCCACATAGGAGGCATAAACCCTATACGCTCCCTGGTCCCAATCCTGGGCTGCCAGATAATTGCAACGGATCAAATTGCAGCGGTTGTTGTCGGGGGGGGCGGGACAGGGCCCCGATGAATTACAGGCGGTTACGATCTCGCCATCGAGGGGGAAGCCGGGATGGTCCAAAAGAAACATGCGGTGGGTGGTGGCGACCATGGCCGCCAAACTGGCCGCGTTATCGGCCTTGCTGTTCTCCATGGTCTCAAGGTACCTTGGAACGGCGAAAGCCGCCAGCACTCCGATGATGATGATGACAACCAGTATTTCCACCAGCGTAAAGCCTTTGCGACCGACCTTGTTCATCCTATTTGGCCCCTATGGTCGAAAGCTTGAATATCGGCAAGAATATGGACAAGACGATGACGCCGACGACCCCGCCGATAAAAACAACCAGAATCGGATCGATGATGGCCGTAAAACGCCGGGTAAACTGGTCTATCTGCTCGCGGTAGAAGGCCGAAAGGGTGACCAGCATTTCGGGCAGCTTGCCGGATTCTTCTCCCATGAACACCATTTCCGTTACAAGCGGAGGCAACATATCCGTTTTTTTAAACGCTCCCGAGATCGATTTGCCTCCGGCCACGTCGCTTTTGACCGACTTGAGCAGCGTGTTGAAAATGATGTTGTCTTTAAAAACCCTTTCCAAGACCGATATGGCGTTGACGATGCTCACGCCACTTTCGATCAGGGTCGAAAGCGTGGTCAGCAGGCGCTCGATGAGTATATTCTTGGTGAATGCGCCGAAAAAAGGGATATCGAAGATCAAATTCCATTTGCTCGTTTTGCCGGCATCGGTGGAGGTGTAGGCCTGCCAGACAAACCATGATCCGATGAGCGCCAACAGGATAAGGGCGGCATTATGGACGAAAAGATTGGAAATAAAAATAATGAGTCTGGTCAAAGGCGGAAGTTCGACATTGAAACTGGTGAATATTTCAGCGAAAACCGGCACGATTTTGATGATGAAAAAGGCCAAAACCCCCATCGAGGTGGTGAACAAAACCGCGGGATAGGCCAGGGCCGTGATAATCTTGGCCTTAAGCTCCGCCTGCGCGATCAAATAGGACGATATCTGCTTGAGCACCTTGGGCAATTGCCCCCCCATTTCTCCGGCCTGGACCAGGGAAAACCATAGGGTGTCAAACACACGCGGATGCATTTCCAGGGCTTTATACAAGGCCATGCCGCCGGCCACATCCTTGGTGATCTGGCCTAAAGCCGTATGCAGGCCTTTTGAGCTTGAATGCTCGCCCAGAAGGGATAGGGCGCGGACCAAGGGCACTCCCCCATTAAGCAGGGTGGCGAGCTGTTCCGCGAAGAATATCAGGTCGCGAGGATTGACCTTGGAGGCGGCAATCCGGGCTTTGCCCGCGCTGCTCCGTCCCCCCGTACCTCTATCCGCGGCAAGGGCCAGGATGAAACAGCCTTTGCCTTGAAGCGAAGAGATCGCTTCGCTTTCATCGGCGGCTTCCAAAACCCCCGAGCGGGTCTGCCCTTGGGGATCCTGGATGGTATAGGCGAATCTGGGCATGGTTTTTTGAGAGTTTAACAGGACAAACGCAAAAAAACAAGGGCCTAATCTCCGATGGTAACGGAGATCATCTCTTCTACGGTCGTTATGCCCGCCATGACCTTGCGCCAGCCGCTGGCGCGCATATTCCACATACCGGCCTTGGCGGCCAGCTGGCGCAGAAGCTCCAAATTCACCCCTTGCTTGTAAATCGCCTCGCGCATTTCATGGGTCATAAAATACACTTCAAAAATGCCGTTTCGTCCCTTGTAGCCGAGCCAAGAGCATTTCTCGCAGCCCTTTTGCTTGTAAAAAGTGAGGGAGGCCGGGTCCGGATTTTTCCCGAGCATGGCCTCCCGAAAAGGCAGCTCCAGGTCCTTGGGCGAGGGCTTATACGGGACCCGGCAAAAAGGGCAAAGAACACGCACCAAGCGCTGGGCCGCGACCAAGATCAGGCTGCTGGACAAAAGAAAGGGCTCGATGCCCAGGTCGGCTAAGCGCGAGACGCTGGACATCGCGTCATTGGTGTGCAGAGTGGAAAGCACCAGATGTCCGGTCAAAGCGGCGCGCAGACAGGTTTGCGCCGTTTCCTGATCGCGCACCTCTCCCACCAAGATCACATCCGGGTCTTGGCGCAAGAACGAGCGCAAAGCCGAGGCGAAGGTCAGCCCGATAGCGGAACGCACCTGAACCTGATTGAATCCCTCCATCTGAAATTCAACAGGATCCTCAATGGTCATAAAATTAAGCTCCGGAGTCTTGATTTTATTAAGAATGGTGTAAAGCGTGGTGGTTTTCCCCGATCCCGTGGGGCCGGTCAGGAAAATCAGGCCGTGGGGCAGTCGGGCGGCCGCCAAGAAATCCTCTTTCTGCCGCGCTTCGAATCCCATCTTGTCGATATCCAGCTCAACGGCCCCCCTGTCCAATATGCGCATGACCACTTTTTCCCCGTTGATCGTGGGACAAATGGATACGCGCAGATCGATGGCGCGGTTCTGCACCTTGATGGTGAACTGCCCGTCCTGGGGAAGGCGCCTTTCCGCGATATCAAGCTTGGATAGAATTTTAATGCGCGAAACCACGGAGGGGAATAGCTGCTTGGTCGTGGAGGGCCGCTCGCAAAGCACCCCGTCGATGCGAAATCGCGTCATGGTCCTCTCGCCATAGCTTTCCAGATGGATGTCGGAACATCTCTCGGTAATCGCCTGCTTCAAGATGGCATTAACGAGATTGATGACCTGCTCGTCCTTGGCGCCGGAGAGGGTCTTGTCCAGGTCCAAGCGCGCTTCCGAAACTCCTTCCTCGGTGGTAATCACCCCGTCGGAGGATTCCTCTCCCATGGCCTTATCGATCAGGCTGGATCCGCCGCTCTGATAGAAATCGTCGATCGCCCGGAAAATTTGCGATTTTGTCGCTATAAAAGGCTGAATTTCAAGGCCCGTCAGCAGGCGAAGGTTATCCAAGGTCAGCATATTGCTGGGATCCGCCATGGCCACGGCCAAAACGTTTTCATCGAGGAAAAGCGGCAAGACCAGATTTTCGCGGGCATAAGCTTCCGGCACCGTCTTATCCAACCCCTGGCCTTTCTCGACCTTGAGAATTTTGTTCTCCTTGGAGGCATAAGGGATGCCCATCTGCTTGGAAAGGGCCATCGTGATGGCCTCATCGTCAGCAAAACCCAGCTTGACCACCGCCTCCCCAAAGAGCAATTTGGACTGAGCCGCCAATTTCAAGGCTTTGGCGCGCTGTTCCTGGGTGATGATGGAATTGGCCACCAGGATTTCGCCGATTTCGGGTTTCTTGGCCATAATTCCAACCTCAGTCGTTGACTATAGTCGGCGTCAGGAAAATCACCAAATCGGAATTTTTTCGCCGCGTGGAAGTGCTGGTAAAAAACCAGCCGATGAGGGGAATATGGCCCAATAAAGGGACTTTCCGCACAACCTTCGATTCGGACGACTGCAAAAGCCCGCCCAACACCAAGGTCTGGGCGTTTTTAACACGGACCAGGGATGAGCCGCCGCGCGCGGTAGGATCGAAAATGGGGGTTCCGGGCCTTGAAATCGCGGAAGGCTGGGCGTCGGAGAAAGAGGGTTGGACCAGCATGGTGATATAGCCCTCCTTATTGACCTGGGGCGTTACCTTAAGCACCAAACCCGTGGTAAACCGCTCCACCGTGACGGAAGCCTGCGAAATATTGCCGGCTCCTCCGCTGATCGACTGCTGCAGCGAAACCGCTTGATTGGTCACTATTTGTATCAGCGCCGGCTTGTTATTGAGCGTCATAATCTTGGGTTTGCCCAAGAAGCGAGCCTCTGAACGGGACACCAAGGCGCGCAAAAGCACGGAGAGTTGGGAAAGATCTATGATGCTGGCTATGAGATTAAAGGGGAAACCATTTTGCGAAGGAACGCCGCCTGGAATGCTGGCGACGATATTATTGACCGGGTCAAAGAATTTTAAGGGGGACCCTATAGCCAAGGGGAAGCCCAACTCCCTGGCTCCCCCCCTAAAGCTGGCCAGTTCTCCGTTGGCCCCTCCCCATTCCAGCCCCAAATCCCGGGCGCGCGTGGAATCAATTTCCACTATCTGGGCTTCAATCATGACCTGCGGAGCTTTTATATCCAGTTCGGCTATAATCTGCTCCACCTGGGGGAATACTTCCGGGATATCCGTCACCACAAGGGCATTGGTGCGCGGCTCAAGCGATATGGAGCCTATTTTCGGCGTTAACACGCTTCTAATCACATTGATGATCCCTATCTCGGGCTCCGCGGGCTGGGAGCCCCCGGCTGCGCCGCCCAAGTCCGTACCACCGCTTAAATCCGCTGCGCCGCCGGCGCGGGGGAAAGGCGTGACGGCCGCTTGTTCCGAGCTCGCAGAGCCTAAAGCGATCAAGGGAATGTAAGACAAGGTATAGACGCGCGTAATAACATGCAGCTTGGCTGAACGCGGAGCTACGATATAAGTGTTGCTTTTGCCTATTCGCTGGTAGCTCAGCCCTCTGATCTCCAGGAGAACCTGCAGCGCCTCGCGCACGGTGACATTTTGAAGATAAGCCGTGATGCGCTTCTGATCCAATCCCTCGGCGAGAATAAAGTTGATTTTGGACTGCGCCGAAATCGTTTCCAGGAAAGTGGCCAATGGCGCGCCCTTGACGCGCACCGTCACCCGGGTTTCCATGAGCGAAACTGCGGCCGCGGCGGCCAACGTCGGTTTGGGCAGAGCTCCTATGCGAACGCTTGGATCGCTTTTCGCGGGCTTGGCGAATTCATCCTGGACCGGCTCGAAATTGGCCTGCGGCTCCTCCGCGCGACGTTGAGCCCAAGAGGGGCCGGCCGAGGTGATCATCATTTGCAGCGACAGCGCCGCCGCGCCTATCCGTTTTGTCGCGCTTCCCTCTGTTGTCATAATACCCCCGCTGCTATTTCAAAATCTTCTTGAACTTCCTGCCCTTATAATCGAAGATGACGTCTTTGGCCGTGATTCTGATGATCTTGGCTTTTTCAACGGAATCGCCCTCCTCCACCATCCTGCCGTTGACAATGGCCTTATTGCGCCTGCCTCCCGTCGATATGATGCCTTGCAGATCGATGGTCTTCTCAATCTGCGCCTTGCTTGCTTCCGGCTGCCCTCCGGGCCCGCCGGCTTGAGCC
>MGUO01000149.1:0-6467 GCA_001800015.1 Elusimicrobia bacterium RIFCSPHIGHO2_02_FULL_57_9 | reverse complement strand
AGCACGGCCGCCCTCGGCGCGGGACTGCCTGCGGCCGGCGCCGAAGAAAGCGCGACGGCAAGCACGGCCGCCCTCGGCGCGGGACTGCCTGCGGCCGGCGCCGGAGGCGTCCAGGAAAGGGCCTCCGGCACCGGCCGAGCGGAACGCTTCCTTACGGCCGGTGTAACCCTCGGGGAACTAACCGCCGCGGATGAGACCGACGGCCTGGCGGCGGCAAGGATGGGATTAACGAGTTTTTGGCGCGCCGGAACGCCGGGGAATAATCCCTCTCCTTGAGGCAGATGCCTTCTGATCTTACGGGTCATTTGCAGCTTGCTCTCATCATTAAGACGGCTCCACCAGTTATAGGCGATCAATGCCGGAACAGCCAGGCTTGCCGCCAGAATCAGCCAGCCCGCCAAAGTCCGCCATGATTTCATCGTTCCAGTTCCCGCATTGGGATAATCGTGCTGATGCCGAAAATTATCTTGTTATCCCCGGGCCGGTCTTCCTTTTTTTCCAAGCTAAGAGAAAAAACATGAATCATGGGCTTGGTGCTGTTCAAGCGGTCGAGCCAGGGAACTAACTGCGAAAATTTGAGGGTCGCCGGCACGCTGACCTTTTGAAAAACCAGGTCGGCTTTCTCCTCTTCCATCGGCATGGGAATGGCTTCCGAGGAGACCCCTTCCGCTTTCATGGATTGGATCAGGGTATTGATCAGCCAGGCGTTTCTCTTAGTGGAATCGGGCAAGAAAGAATAGAGCCTGGAGAGGCGCCCGTATAGATCCTCATATTGATCCACATAGCCGACTTTGGCCCGGGCCCGCTCAGTTTCCTTCTCAAGGAGCGCCAATTTGCTTCTTGTAGGCACATACAGCAGGCTGTAACAGGCAAAAACGGCGATGGCTCCCAAAATAAAACAGCGGGAGAAATGTTTGGCCCCGCGCTCCTTTATGGTGCTGAGAGCCACGCGCGCTTGATTGCCCAAAGCGCGCAGCCAAGCGGCGACTTTCTGCAAATTAATTTTCACGGCGTTCATCTCAAAGCCTTGGCGTTGATCATAAAGGAAGTGCGACGCTCCCTCTTGCGCGCATAATCCTGCGGATTCATATCCCCCCTGGACTGCGCGACGGGATTGACGACCACGGAGGGCTGAATATCCTTGAAGAATTTTCCCATGAAATCTGCGCCGCTCAACTGCGCCTTAAATTGAAAAATGAGATCCCGCTCTTCATCGGGGCTTGCCGCCGCGGCATATCCCTCCAACAGCATTTCCAGCCTATCTCCGGCTTGGCCTGCGCCAAGCAAGGGGTTCTGGATTAGGATTTTGGTCAGCCACGTTCCAGGCGGCAGATTATCGACGATCTCCTTAAGCAGCGTGGTGATCTTGGGGGCGGACCCCTCAACATTTCGAAGCAAATCGGCCTGCGCCTGCATCCCCTTGATCATTTCCGCGATTTGAGCCGGAGTCTTGTTGTTTAGCGCCGTCTCATCGCGCTGATAGAAGCTCATTTCTTTCATTTGAAAGTGATGGCGGGCCATATTGAAAAGGCCGCCGAGGGCAAACCATAAAGCCAAAGCCCCGGCAACCGCCAAAATAAGCTTTGCCGTCTGATTTTCCTCGTCGCTGATCCGGCCTATCCGTCCCAAATCCAATGTAATGGCCGTCTTGGTCCTGAATTTCAAGGAAGCTCCCACGGCGGAGAATATCCCCCAATTCGCCTCTTTAAGTCCCAGCCTGGCGTTAGAATCCTCAACCTGCGCGGCGGTTCCCAATTCCTGGGAAACAGCTTGCCGCCAGGCGGCCAAATCCACGCCGGAGCCGCTGATCCGCGCTTGCGCCAGCGGACCCAGGCAAAGTTGTTTTTGCGCGAAGGCCAGGCAGCCCGGCAAATCCAATTTGCGCAAATTGCTCAACGCGGCCTCCGCACCCATGAACAGCTCGCGTGTAAACATCGGCAAGCCATCCTTCGTTAAAACCACCCGAATTTCGCCCCGGTCGACGTGAACCAGGCAGGCGGCCTTCCCGTGATCCCCATTCAAAGCCAGCCACATCCTCAATACGGAGCACGGAGCGACTTCTATGCCCGTCAGATGAAGATCCAAGGCTTCCAAAAGATCCTCAATATGCCCTACGGCTTTTTTCTGGCATACGGCCATAAGGACTCCCAGTTTCGGATTATCGGTCCTCCCGTCCTTAAGTTCCTGGACTTGATAGTCGTAGCTTAACGTATCTAAGGAGATGGGAATATATTTCTTGGCTTCCAAAGGCACCGCGGTTTTCAAGAACTGACGGCCTATCATGGGGATGGCGAAATAACGCAGAAGCCCGGTCTGATGCGACAGAGTCACCGTCACGTTTTTGGTCCCCCAGCTGCGTTGCGACAGGGGCCCTTTTATAACAGCCGCGATCTTTCCGATATCAGACAGGAAATCCAGGGATGTAAGCGTCGACTGCTTGCCCGCGTCCTTATTGGGCAACGGGATTTTCACAAGATTCTGCACCACCGGCCGGCCCGAGCCGACATCGGACTCGGCGAGAATGGCGGCGTCGGGGCTCAGGTAAAGCCCCAAGCAGGAGGATATTTTCGCCCCTCCCTTTCCGAAGGCCAAATTTTCTATCAAATCGTTCAGCGCGGCGCTATTGAGTCCCATGGCCCTCGCTTGCAACGAATTGGATTTGGAGATAAGCCCCGGGCGCTTCCTCAACCTGAGAGCTCAGTTGAATCTTCTTCGGCTCAATGCGGTATTTATTGATCAGCAAGCCCGCCGCCATTTGAGCCCGCCGCTCCGCCAATTGCGCGGCGTCGGACTCAGCCGTTTGGGCATATCCGGTAATCTTGAGGCTTTCATTAGGCCGCTCATCGGCGGCTTGCGCTATAGCCGCTAAAGTTTTCTCGGATCCTGAAGGCAGTTGATAACTATTCCGCTCAAAATCAAACTGATAACTATCCGCGCTCTTGACGTAAGATTTAGCAGCGGCCTTCGCCGAGACCGCCGACCTTTGCTTGGCAACCGCGGGGAACACCGCGGGTTTTTTGATCCTGGGCGGCTGCGGCTGTTTGACCACCGGAGCCGAACCGGCATAATCAAGCACCTGGATCCAACGGCGCAGGGTGCGCTGCTTGTCGTTGCCATCCCGCGCCGTGAGCACGCATTCATAGCGCCCGGCGGCCAGGGCCCGGCCATAATAGCCTTTGCGTCCGTTCCAATAGATTTGGTGGAAGGCGGGCCCCTCTGCGGAAACCTCCTGCAGGGGGGAGAGATCTCTTCCCTCAAACGCCACGGGCTGCAGTAATTGAAATTTCCACGAAACGGGCTTGGCCTGAGAATCCTGAACCGAAAACTCGATAATCACGCCCTCCATACCGTTGGGACGCAGACTGGCGGGATAAAGGCCGAGCGAAACGGACGGCCCCCCCTCATCGCCAATATCGCCGATGGAGCTGTCCAGCTCCAATTTCAAAGGCCGGTCGATAAAAATGATGACTATCCCTTTAAACGAACGCAAGGCCTGAGGAATCTCGACTTGGCTCTGGGTGTTGACAAGATCCACCTTCACCCGAGGCGGGGCGACCCCCATTTGATAAAGATAGGAAGATATGCCGGTCGTCCTGCGCATATCTTGGATTTTGGTCTCCCCCGTAGCGCTTCCCTCGGGAA
This sequence comes from Elusimicrobia bacterium RIFCSPHIGHO2_02_FULL_57_9, assembly GCA_001800015.1. Lineage (GTDB taxonomy): Bacteria > Elusimicrobiota > Elusimicrobia > UBA1565 > UBA9628 > O2-02-FULL-57-9. The sequence goes on along the minus strand of MGUO01000149.1, from coordinate 2,825 downwards.
GGATAACCACTTGCAAATGTCCGCAGCCATAAACCAGCTTAACCAAGGCGTTGAGGATATCAGGCGCGGTCTTTTGGAAGGCGTCTGCGGATTCGAAAAGCAGGGCGGATGGAATTCCTAAAGCCTCCGGGTCGCCCTTTTTATTCAAAAGAATCCGGATGTCCGACACGGCTTTAAGCTCATCAAGGCCCGCTTCCATGACGCCGCGGATTCTCGCCTTGATTTCTTTGCGCATTTCCGCCGGATCACCGGGCTGGGGAGCATCCTCCGGCGGCGCAGCCTCAGACCGCGCGGCGGTTTTCTCGGGAGCGGAAGTGAAACCAGGGAGTTCGCCGGCAGAAACGGAGACGACCGGTTTTTTAGCGGCAGATTCACCGGCCGCAGGAGCCGGCGTGGCCGCAGCCTTTTCTGGTTCCAGGACCGCGGGCTGCGCCTCTGGTTTTCTAGGTTCACTTTTAGTTTCCCGTTTCAACCAGGACTTCTTAGGCCGCTCGATAGTGACGCCCGTCACGCCTACAGGCTGAGACTGCGGGCCGCCAACCGGCTCGTAAGACTTGATGACGGTCTCGGAAATTCCCGGAAGACTGGTGCTTGTGTGCATCCGCCGCGTGATTAAATTAAGATACTCATTGGCCATGTTCCGCTCCGTCGGCTCCCCCGTGGTCAGAATTTCCATGAAGCGGTCCATGGCCTGCATATCGTCGCCCTTTTCATAGGAGCGGACAGCCAATCTCATTTGTCGGCTTGACTCCCGAGGCCCCTGCGCCCGCAGCCCATCCCACGAAGCCAATAGCAGCAAACCCGGAAACAGCGGCAAAAGCCTGGCGCGTTGCATAGTTCGATCGAGAGTGTAAATGTAAAGGGATTTTAGGCAGAAATCATTACCGAATTATTGCAGGCCCTTAAGCATCTGCACCGCCCGCTCGTTGCGCGGGTCAAGCGCCAACGCCGCTCGGAATTCCCCCGCCGCCTCCAAGCGCCGCCCCAAAACGAGGTATGCCTCGCCCAGATTGATATGCGCGCCGATATGGCGCGGCTCCTTGGCCGCCACCGCCGCCAGGACCTCAAGGGCTTCCTGCGGCCGGCCGCGCGCCAAGAGCATGCTGCCGAATATGAAGCGCGCGTGGGAGAGCTGCGGAAATTGGGCGACGACCCGCTCGGCCAACGACAAGGTGGCTTGCGAATAATCCTTTTGGGCGATGCGATCTTCCAATTGCCGCAGCTCCTCCAGGGCGCTCAATATGGCGGGCCGCGCGCGCCCCGCCTGCCGGGCCGCGGCGGCCAGGTTCTGCCGCGCGACTTGCAGGCCGGGATCGAGGCTTAAGGCCCGGCTGTAAGCCTCTTCGGCGCGGGGATAATCGCGCTTCAGGCTGTGAAGGTAGCCGAGATTGTTCCAATGATTGGGATTGCCGGGAAAAATCCGCACGGCCGCCGAGAGCAGCTCGAGGGCCGCAGCGCCATGGCGCTCGGGTTCGCGCAAGTACAAGCCGCCCAGGCTGCCGTAAATCTCGGAGGATAAGGGATTGATCAACCAGGCCATGCGGAAATAATCAATGGCGGCCTCCGTGTTGTTAAGCCGGGCGCTTTCAATCACCCCGATGTTGTAATAAATCTCGTCATAACCCGCGTTGGCCCCGAGGGCCTGTTTGTAGGTCTTGGCAGCCTCGGCGAAACTCTCGCTTCGGGCATAGGCGTTGCCGAGCTCGTAAATCGCGTTGACTTCGGGCGGCCCCCAGGCGCGTGATAATTCCAATTGTTTGACGGCCCCGGGCAAGGCACCTTGCCGCAAGAGCTTGAATCCCGCGAAATAACGGACTTCCCTGTTCCAAGACTTCACCCAATACCAGGAAAATCCCAGAAGAACCGCCGCCGCCGCGCTCAAGCCCCATTTCATGGAGGCCGAATTCCTTAAATTTCTCGCTTCATATCCGGCCATGGCCGTTCCCGCCGCCCACCAAAAAATAAATCCGGGCACGGCGAAATGCAAGGAGACATTGAGCAGATTATCGGCCAGCATTCCGGCGACCCCCGCGGCGGCCGCCAGAGAGATCGCCCCCCGCTGCGAATTCAGCCAAAACCGCGATTTAACGGCCGTGAAAAAAACGGTCCAGAGCCAGATAAAAATCCCCAATCCCGCCAGGCCCGTCTGGGCCCAAACCTCGAGAATCTCGTTGTGGGCGTTGTTGGCATGGGTGCGCATAGCACGCAAATGCTCGAAGGCATCGAGCATGGTTCCCTGATAAAAGGGATAAAAAAGCTCGAAAAGCCCCCAGCCCTTGCCGGTCAGCGGATTTTCGGCTCCCATAAGCCAGGCGCAGGACCATATCAACAAGCGCTGATACCAGGGGCCGTAGCCAAGCTCGGGCTTGGCGATCTGGGCCAGCTCGCTCAAACGACCGAGCGCGCTCGGAGCGTAGCCGGTGACGATCGAGCTTTGCGGCCACAATAAAAACAAAGCTGCGGCCGCGGCCAAAAGCAGGCCGTTGGGGCGCGCTTCCCGGCGCAGCTGATTTCTCAAATCCGGCGAAAATAACAGCAGGGCCATGGCCAAAACGGCGCCGACCCAGGAAGAACGCGTCATGCTGCATAAGAGGGCGGCTTCCAAGGATAGAGCCAAAACTCCATAGATAATCCGGCCGGCGCCGCGGGAGCGTATATAATAAACCGCCGCGAAAGGCAGCAGCACGATGTTAAACGAGGACATGAAATTGGGATTGCCGAAAGTAGAGACGGAACGCCCGCCATAGGGATTGAGGGCATGCGGCCATATCAATTCCACGTTAAAATACTGCAGCACTCCATAAACGGAGGCCAGAAAACCCGCG
>MGUO01000148.1:545-6957 GCA_001800015.1 Elusimicrobia bacterium RIFCSPHIGHO2_02_FULL_57_9 | reverse complement strand
TGAGGAAACTAGGAATTTACCGAGTTCCGGGCGCGGCGTCCAAGCGGCTTGAGGGGGAGCGGTTTCGGGCGCCGAGGCCTTGCGCACTTCCAAGACGATTTTATGATGGGTGATGGTATGCCGCACCGTTTTTAGGCGCGGGCCGTTTTCGACCCGAAGATGACGGCTTTCCGGCAGGCCCCAGTGATTCTTTAAAAACCGCTCCTGATTAGACCTTTTCCAAAGCAAAATCTTGTCGTTTTTTTCGATCCAGAGGCAGGTCCATTTTAAGTCGATAAATTCCCGCCGCGGGCCCGTGACCGGCAGCGAGTCCTGCAGGCCCTTTTTAAAAGCGGCGCAATAGCGAGAGACCGGACAGGCGCCGCAGTCCGGGCTTTCGGGCAGGCATACCGTTGCCCCGAGTTCCATGAGCGCCTGATTCCAGGCTCCCGGGTTTTTAGCGGTCAGCTGTTTTTCGGCCAAGTCCCAGAGTCCGCGCATGGTCTTGGCTTGCTTGATATCCCCTTTTAAGCCGTAAATCCGCGAGAAAACCCGCATGACATTGCCGTCAAGCGCCGCCGCCGGTTTTTGAAAGGCTATGGAAAGAATGGCTCCCGCGGTGTAGCGTCCGATTCCGGGCAAGGCCAAAATTTTGTCATAGTCGCCGGGCAGACGGCCGCCGTGTTGCGCCATGATTGCTTGCGCGGCCAGCCTCAGATTGCGCGCGCGGGAGTAGTACCCCAAGCCCGCCCAATGCCGAAGCACTTCTTCCTCGGAGGCCGCGGCCAGATCGGCGATGTCCGGGAAACGCCGGAGAAACCGGTTGAAATAAGGGATGACGGCCGCCACCGTGGTCTGCTGCAGCATGATCTCTGAAACCCAGGTCCGATAAGGCGTTATGTCCCTGCGCCAGGGGAGGTCCCGCGCCGAGGAATTATACCAGCATAAAAGAGAGGACTTGGCGCGCGGGACCAGCTGGTTTTTCATGCGAGCCAATCAATGATACAATTTTATGCAGACCCTCTATGCGCTTGTTATTGGCCACCCGCAATCAGCATAAAGTTCGAGAAATATCCCAGTTGCTTCGGGGAGACGGCTTTGAAGTGATCGGCCTCGATTCTTTGCCCGCTTTGCCGGAAATCATCGAGGATCAGCCCACCTTGGAAGGCAACGCCCGCAAGAAAGCGGCGGCTGCGGCTCAGGGTTCGGGGTTATGGGCGTTGGCCGATGACACCGGCCTGGAGGTCGCCGCGCTTTGGCGCGCGCCGGGCGTTTTTTCAGCCCGTTACGCGGGGCCGGGCTGCGATTTCGCCGCCAATAATCGCAAGCTTTTATCGGCTCTTCAAGGGACGGCTGCAAAAAAGCGCGCGGCTGTTTTTCGCACCGTGATGGCCCTCTGCGGCCCTGACGGAGCCGCCATGATCGAAGAGGGCCGGTTGGAAGGCTTTATCACCGAGGAGTTGAGGGGAAGCGACGGCTTCGGCTATGATCCGGTGTTTTTTGTGCCGGCCGCCGGAAAGACTTTGGCTGAAATGAAGCCGGAGGAAAAAAACGCTTTAAGCCATCGGGCGGCCGCTCTAGAAAAAATGCTGCCGCATATCAGAAACCTGGCACATGACGCCTAACATATTTCTATGCAGGCGTCAGCGCCGCGCGCTGCTGCGCGCGGCGCTCATCCTGCTGCTTATCGGCTGCCGGCCTCAGGCTTGGGCGGGCCGCACCGAGCCGGGCCAGGAGACGATCTGGGATCAGATCATGGCTTCGCAGGCGCATCGTGATTTGCGCGATGGTTCCCAGTTTCTCGATGATAAGCAATACGACCAGGCGGTCAAGGAGTTCACCCGGGCGGTGGCGGCCAATCCCCGCGATCCCGCGGCCCATATGCTGTTGGGCGCGGCTTATTATTGGACCGGCCAAGTGGACCGCTCCCTGGAATTTTATCGCAAAAGCCTGGAGCTCGATCCCAATAACGCCCATGCCTATATGCTAATCGGGATTTCACTGGCTTGGAAGGGGGATTTAAAGGGTTCCCACGCGGCCTTTAAGAGATCGGCTGAGTTGGACGGATCGCGCGCCGATATTCAGATGAATTTGGGCTCCATCGAGGAAAGCATGGGCCTGGTGCCGGAGGCCCTCGGGCATTTCCGCGCCGCGGCCGCGCTGGCGCCCAAGGAGCCGCTGTACCACTTTCAATTGGGTATGCTCTACCGTAAATTAGGAAGAGACCAGGACGCGGCTGTTTCTCTGGGCCAGGCGGTCAAGCTTTACAGCGAATTCGAGGATGCTCTGCTGGAGCTGGGCGCCATTGACGAAAGACGAGGCGACAACAAATCGGCGATATACTATTTCAAGAAGGCGGTGGCTCTCAAATCGCGCGATTCGGTGGCGCGGCTTCGCTTGGGCCGGCTTTATTTGATGACGGGGGATTTCCGCAAGGCCCGCGCGATTTTCGCCGACTCTTTTCACTTGACTCCGGAGGAGGGGGGAGCCGGCCTGCAGCTTTCCGTGGCTTACACCGGCGGCAAAAAAGAATCGCCGAGAAGCCGGTCCGCGCCGGCGTCCGGAGCGCTTCCCCAGCCCGAATCCAACGACCCATTGGATGTTTTCGCCCGCAATCTCGAGCGCATCCCCTTGGATCAGGGCGCGATCATGCAGGTAGACGTAGTTTTCGTGCCCAAGCCCAAGCTGGTGAAAGCCGATCCGGAGAGCCGTTCGTCCCTTAAAAAAGCTCTTCAAAAGGAAATGGATCCCGAGTATTCGCGGCCCACGGCCGTGCGCCGAGAGTATCAAATCCGCTCCGGCAATCCGGATCAGCGCGCCGATCAGATCAACAGGCTTATCGAGGACTTGCGCACGGTGATGCGCAACGCTCCGGACGATACGGACGCCAGGCTGGGCATGAATTTGAATTATAAGAGGCTGGCCCCTGCCGGCAACGCATCTGCATATGCCGGCAGGGACGGCTCGCATCCGCTCGCCGCGCCTGCCGAAGACGCGAAGGTTTCTTATCAGCCGCGCGCGGTGGGCAATGATTTGGGGCTTTGGATCATCGGAACCGGCTGGATGGCTCTGGTCGACGAGGTTTTGCCGGAGCCCGGCGAAAATCCTTCCCATCCCGACCAAAGCGACTGGTGGGTCTCAACCGGCCTGGGCTTTGCGACATTGGGGGATGCGCCGAGGGCTTTGGAGGCTTTCGAGCGGGCCTATCGCCTCGATCCCAACAATGAGGCGGCGATGCTTGGCCGCGGCGTGGCGTTTGTGATGTCCGGCAATGAAACCGAGGCTATCGCGGCTTATCGCGGCGTGCTTAAGTCTTATCCCAAGAACCGGCCGGCCAAGGAAGGCTTGAAGTGGCTGCTGCGGCCGGTCAGCGGCAAGAAGAAATGAACACCATGCGCCGAAACAATTCCCGAAGGCGCATGCTGCCGGGCGCGGCAGCGCCCGGAAGCGCGATGCGGTCTTTCGTCAAGCGCATCCATTTCGTGGGCATCGGAGGCGTGGGCATGAGCGGGATCGCCGAGGTGCTGCACAATTTGGGCTACCGGGTTTCGGGCTCGGATTTGAAATCAAGCGAAATCATCCGGCGGCTGGCCGCCATGGGTGTGCGGATATTCATGGGCCATGCGGCCGAGCATGCGCGCGGGGCCGATGTTTTGGTGCTCAGTTCAGCCGTATCCGCCGTCAATCCGGAAATAGCTTATGCCCGGCGCTGCGGCGTGCCGGTTATTTTGCGCGCGCAAATGCTGGCCGAATTGGGACGCCTTAAAAAAACGGTGACCGTGGCCGGCAGCCACGGCAAAACCACGACCACATCCATGGCGGCGATGGCCCTTAAGGCGGCCGGCGCCGAGCCTACCATGATTATCGGCGGCCAGCTCAAGAATATCCGTTCCAACGTCAAGCTGGGCCTGGGCGATTATCTGGTGGCCGAGGCGGATGAGTCTGACGGCTCGTTTTTGCATCTGGCGCCGCTGGTGGCCGTGGTCACCAATATCGATAATGACCATCTTGATTACCATAAATCCTTGGATAATCTCAAAAAATCGTTCCTGAGCCATTTGCTCAGGCTGCCTTTTTACGGTGCGGCGGTGCTTTGCGCGGATGACCGCAATCTCGCCGGCCTTATGCGCCGGGTGACCAGGCCGGTGATTACTTACGGCATAAGAAATAAAGCGGATTGGCAGGCGAAGAACATCAAAATGGAAAAGAACGGCACCCGATTCGACGTCTTTTATAGGGGGCACAGAACCGGCGTTCTGCGCCTGTCGACGCCGGGCCGGCATAACGTGCTCAATGCCCTGGGCGCGTTGGCCGCCGGGCGCTTCCTGGGTTTTGACCTTGCGAAGCTCATGAAGGGGCTTTCCGATTTCCGCGGCGTGGGCCGCCGGCTCGATCGCCTGGGTTCGGCCGGAGGCATTGAATTTATCGATGATTACGGCCATCATCCCACCGAAATCACGGCGACCCTGGAGGCCGTGGCCTCTCTATGGAAAGGGAAAAGAACCATCGCTATTTTCCAGCCGCATCGCTTTTCCCGCACCAAGCTTCTGGCCAAGGATTTCGGCCCGGCTTTTAAACAGGCCGATTTCGTTTACGTGATGGATATCTATGCTGCGGGCGAAAAGCCTATGGCCGGGGTCAGTTCGAAACTCATTCTGGACTCGCTGCGAAAATGCCGTGTGCCCTGCGCCTCTTTATCGGGGGCGCTGGAGGCGGCGCGCCATATCAGGCGCGGCGACGTGGTTTTAACCCTGGGAGCCGGCGATGTCTGGAAAATCGGCGAGGACCTGCTGAGGAGGGTCCGGTCCAATCTGGCCAGCCCGGCGTAATGGGCGCCAAACTCGGCCAGCATTTTCTCATTGATGAAGGCGTGCGCGACGCGATTGTCGCGGCGGCCGAGCTCGATGCCGGCGAGCAAGCGGTGGAAATCGGCCCGGGGAAAGGGATTTTGACCCGTGCCATTCTTGAAAGCGGCGCCAAACTGATCGCGGTTGAAATGGACGGCTCCCTGGCGCTGGCTTTGGCCCGCCGGTTTTCTTGCGAACCCCGTTTGCGCGTCATCCATTCCAATTTTCTGAAGTTGGACTCCTCCGAGTTGGGAGCCCAAAGCGTTAAGTTCGTGGCCAACCTGCCTTACGCGGTCGGCACTCCTATTCTTCAGCGCATCCTGTCCCGGCATCTTTGGACCAGCGCGGTGCTGATGTTTCAGAAGGAAGTGGCCGAACGAATCACCGCCCAGCCGGGTGGACCGGACTACGGCCTGCTCACCCTTTCCACCCTGCTTTACGCCGAGGCCGAGCTGTTAATGGAGGCGCCGAAAACCTGCTTCTCGCCGCGGCCCCGCGTGGATTCCGCGGTACTGCGCTTGAGGCGGCGGCAAGCCCCTCTCATTGTCCCGTATAAAATGGATTCGTTTTTTAGGGTTGCCAAAGCCGCCTTCAGCCAGCGCCGTAAAATGGCGGTCACGCCGCTTGCTTCGGCTCTCAACATTCCCAAAGAGCGGGTCGCCGAAGCCCTGCGCCGCTGCGCCATCTCGCCCTCCGCCCGGGCCCAGGAGATTCCTCTGGAAGCGTATCTTAAGCTGCCTTCCGAATTAGGAATTCAGTGACAATTCAAAACAGAATTCTGGCCTGGCTAATCTTTGTGCTTGGCTTGATTTATCTGATTTCTCTGCGCGCCTATTACGTCGGGTTCTTTAACGATGATGCCTTTCATATTATAGGGGCGCGCGCTCTGATACAGGGCCGTTATGTCGAATTAAACGCTCCGGGCCACCCTCCCTTGGTCAATTATTTGCCCGGTTATTCCATGATATTGGCGCCGCTGGCTTGGCTCTCGGGGGATTGGCTGCTGCCCTATCAATTGTTGTCAGTGTTCATGTGCCTGCTGGCTCTTTGGCTTCTTTGGAATCTATTTGAAGGATTATCCGCGCCCGCGCGCTGGGCTGCGCTGGCCGTCTCGGGCTTTAATCCCCTGATGATCAGCATGTCGGGAACGGTTCTATCCGATATTCCCTTTCTGCTTTTGACCGTGATTATCTTTCTTTACGCGCGCAGAATTTGGGCCAGGGCCTCATGGCCGCAATGGTTCGTGCTTTTCGTCCTGGCGGGTTTTTCTTGTTTGATTCGTCCTACCGGCGCCGCTGTGGTTTTGGCCTTGCTGGCCGCTTTATGCCTGGGAAAAAAATGGAAATTGGCGGCTCTCTGCGCCGCGATAACCGTGCTTATCATCGGCCCATTCCTATTGCGCAACTATATATTTACGGGGCAAGCCTTGATGTACGGCGTGGAATTAACGGATCCTTATCGCGAAGATTCGCCTTTGGCGCGCCTGTTTTTTACGATCAAGGGAAATCTTGGTTTTTATCTGAAGTTTCTCTTCGTGACCACTTTATTTCGCTGGCCTTGGCCATGGGGGGTTCTGGAATCATTGA
>MGUO01000148.1:0-528 GCA_001800015.1 Elusimicrobia bacterium RIFCSPHIGHO2_02_FULL_57_9 | reverse complement strand
TGCTCTGGTCCAAACAAGCGGGACGCTATCTTTTCCCGCTTGTGCCCTTCTTCGCGGCCTATTTCTTCCGTGGTTTGGGGTTGTTGGAGCGTCGCATTGGGTTTAAGGGCGGGCTGATTTGGGGCGCGCTGGCGTTAAGTCTCATCCTTTGCGCGGGGCCGGCCGCGCGCATCGCGCGCGCCTCGCTTTGGGAGCAGTCCCCGCTTAACACCCCGCCGCATCGCGCTTTTGAATGGATACGCGGCCATACCGGCGGCCGGGACATCTTCGCCGTAGAATTGGACGGCCGTTTTTATCTTTACACCGGGCGTTTGTCGGCGCATTTGCGTCGTCCCCATTCCGGGGAGGGTCTCGAGAAATGGCTGAAGGAAAACCAAGTCGCTTACGTGGCTGTTTTCCCCAATAATTTCATGATGCGAACAAGCGCGGGACAAAGCGTCCATGACCCGGTCGCTTTGGATGTTTTGAGGAAGTCGCTGTCGGATGGCGGAACGTTTGCGCTGGTTTTCGAGGATAAAGAAGAAGGTT